>JAITAD010000075.1 GCA_031284275.1 Tannerellaceae bacterium | reverse complement strand
TTGGGGGGGAACGACGACTACGAGCAGGATATCTATAACCGTTACCTGCACGGCGAGTTCGACTCCGCCGACAGCATCCGCCAAGACGAGAACCTCCGCTTCGAGACTCTCGCCGGACGTACGGTCTACGGTGGCGGGGGTATCATGCCTGATATCTTCATCCCCCGCGACACTGCCGGACTGACGTCCTACTATACCGACCTCGTCAATTCCGGCCTCCTCTATCGCTATGTCCTCGACTATTCCGACCGCCATCACCGTACCCTCACCGCTTTCGACCGCCCTGAGGCGCTCCACGACTATCTCCGCTCACAACCTCTCCTCGAAGACGCCGTTCGCTTCGCCGCCGAAGCAGGTATCCGCCGCCGGCCGGCGCTCATCGCTGTCTCCGCTCGACTGATAGAGAATCAACTCCATGCCTATATCGTGCGCAATTTCTTCGATGATGCAGGGTTCTACCCCATCGTGCTCAAAGATGACCCTACCCTCCGCCGCGCCGTAGAGGAGCTGAAGGCCAACAACACGCCCGGCGTTCCCAATATCCGCTGACCATGGACATCAAACAACGATACCGGCAGGAGATGAACGCCCTCCGCCGCTCATACTCCCCCGAATGGATAACCGAACATTCCCGCCAAGCTCTTCAACGCCTTGAGGATGATCCTTTCTTCCGTAACGCCAGCTATATCGCCCTTTACTATCCCTTACCCGGAGAGGTGGATACGTTCCCCTGCCTCTCCCGTTGGAAAAACAGCAAGGGGCTGTTCCTGCCTCTGGTGAGCGGCAACACGCTGCACCTCCTCCCCTATGCCCCCGGAACACAGCTCGTGGCCGGCCCTTTCGGCATCATGCAGCCGGATGACATGCCTTATCCCGTTCCGCCGGAATGTATCGACCTCATCGTCGTTCCCGGCTTGGCTTTCGACCGTCAGGGGAATCGTCTCGGACGGGGCAAAGGGTTCTACGACCGTTTCCTTTCCGACCTCTCCATCCCCAGAATAGGCCTCTGCTTCCAATTCCAACTCCTCGAAGAAGTTCCTTTCAACACCTTGGACATCCCTATGGACAAGGTCATCACCGACGAAGAAACGTTATGCCTTACCTGACCCATATCGACAACACCGAAATCGCCTCCATGGAGGCCGAAGCGTTTCCGGGCCGTATCGTCGTCATTTCCGCTCCGGAAGCCGTACAGCCTGCCATCGACCACCTCCGTCAAGCCCCTGCCATCGGCTTCGATACCGAGACACGCCCCAATTTTCGCAAAGGGCAGCATAACGAAGTCGCTCTGCTGCAACTCTCTACCGCCGACTGCTGTTATCTCTTCCGCCTCAACCGTCTCGGCATTCCCCCCGAACTTGGCGCCCTCCTTGCCGACGAGCATGTGCTCAAGATAGGCCTCTCTCTGCCCGACGATTTCCGTGCCCTGCGGCAACGTACCAAAGTGACTTTCGCCAACTTCATCGACCTCCAAAACTTCGTCCGCCGGACTACCGACATTCAGGAGACCGGCCTCCGCAAGATATACGCTATCATCTTCCGCAAGAAGATTTCCAAAGGGCAACAACTCAGCGACTGGGAATCGCCTCTGCTTACCCCTGCCCAACAACGCTACGCCGCACTCGACGCATGGGCTTGCCTGCGTATCTACGAACGCCTCAGCGCAGAAAAACAGCTTTGACGTTCCCTTTCGCCGTGCGGACGATGTATACCCCGTAAGAGAAAGCATGGGGGATAAAGCCGTCGCCGGCCTGTGCGCGGAGGAGGATGCGCCCTCCCAAAGTATAGACGGTAACCTCGTCCTGCGGACTGAAGCCTGTCAGACGGAGGCCGTCGCTCTCGATACGGGCGGCGTATCTCTCTTCGGGCAAGGCGCCAATGGCCGTCGGCAAGCCGCTGACTACCACTTCGTAGGTCGCCCACTCAGCACCGTAGATAGCCGGAGCGGTCGCTGTGACCACTGCCGTCCCTTTTTGCAGCCCTGTCACCAGCCCGCCGTTTACCGAGGCGATGTTACGGGGTTCTACGGTCCAAGTCAGGGCGACGTCGGGTATGCGGCTGTCGTAGTCGTAACCCACGTAGGCTTTCAGGAGTATGGTCTCTCCCACTCTGACGGTATCCGTCGCGGCAGTGGTGGTAATCACAACGAAAGGATTCAGAACGTGTATCTTGACAGAGGCCTTGCCTCCGTCAGCCGTCAGCACCTCTACCCAAGTCACGCCTGTCTGCTGAGCCGTTACGACACCGAAAAGTCCATCCACGTCCACCACGAGGGGATTCAAAGCTATCCATGTCGCTTTCACGTTCGATTCCGACACGTTACCGTTATAGATAGCATCGGCTTCCAACAACAACATTTGTCCGAGACGTATCTCTGCACTGTCAATACGTGCACCGCCCTGAATCCTCACCTTGACGGTCGGTGGGAGGACGGTGACGGTAAACGGTTCCGACACGCCGCCCTCAGGGATACGTACCGTGAGGTCGGCCACGCCGGCTTTACGCCCCGTAACTCGCCCCGTGATGCTGTCTACCGAGATGATAGACGTATCCGACGCACTCCAACGTTCATTCGCCATTCCTACGTTGATCTTACCCGGACTGTATTCCACCTCGACATAGGGCGTGAAGGTCCCTCGCACGTTGATGGTATGGGAGGCTGCCGATGCCAAGATGGTCACTTTCGGTTTGCGGATAAAGAAGGTACAGAGGTTCGACAGGATACTCCCTCCATGTAACGTCGCCCGTACCGTTACTTCGCCGGTCTTTTTCCCGTAGATAGACACGGAGGTCGTCCCTTCCGAACCCAACACCTTGTCTGCCAAATCCGGCGTCAAGACATCAAAGGTTACCGGAATGGTATCCACCACTATGCCGTTAAGCGTCACCTCTGCCACCAGACGCACGGAGGCGCGGGAATCTATCGTATCCAAATGTTCCGGTATCGACACCGTAATCACCGGTTCGGGGACCACTACGGCGTATTCGGCCGATACCGGCGGCTGTACTCCTTCCAACGTCGCTACCACCGTATAGGCGCCGGGCGTCATGGCACGGACGGCAACCTTGTCACCGGTCTGTGCCGAGAGGATAAGCCCTTCCGGCGCCTCCCATCTCGGTAGGATGCCATTCACAAGGTTACCGTCACACTTCACGGCAGCGAAGAGCGTATCTTCCATGTGCTGCAATATGGAGGAGGCGCCGGAGAGCGTCAGGGTGTATACCGGTTCCGGAACGTCTACCGTCGCTACGATGAAGGTGCTGTCCTTCACCACCACCTTGATATCTGCCTGCCCGGCCTTAAGGCCGGTAATCACTCTATGGGCGGCATCTTCACCGGCAGCTACCGGCACCACGCCGGGGTTCGAGGAATACCAATAGTTATCCGTCATCTCGGTACCATCCACAGCGGCAAGGACAGCGAGCGTTCTCTGTTCGCCTACCTTGAGTACCAACTGCTGATTGATCGGCGTCACCGAGAAAGTCTGTTTGGGAACGATCACCTTAAACAGCACGTAGCGTTTACCCTCCACTTCCGCATATATCTCGGCGCTCCCTTCCTTGTTTCCCGTCACCGAAAGGGCATCGTCCGAAAGGGCAGCCACTGTGTAGTCGGAAGACTGCAGACAGGCGGCAGGCGACAATTCCTTACCGTCATCCACTATCTTCACTGCGGGAAAAGGTATGGTAGAATCCAGCTTCACCCACATCTGATAATTCAGCGGCGTCACCGTCACCACAGGGGTATAAACCGTCACCATAGCTACGGTGGCGGTACGTCCTTTCACCGTCACCGTAACTGCGGCTTCACCGTTAGCAACGGCCGTCATCTTCCCGTCATCCACCGTCAGGACGGCAGGCTCTGAGGATGTCCATAGCCTATCGGCAGCTCCCAAGGCCGTACCGTCCACAACCGTACTGAGTCCAATATTTTGGGCGACCTCGGATAGCGACCACACCGAGCCGTTCTTTATCTTTATCGGCTTCTCAATGGGAGATATCTCATATATTCGCTCGGGAACCGTCACGGTAAACACCGTTCGCTTATCCCCATCCACAATCAGGCGGATATCGGCCGAACCCGGGCTGACTCCTTCTATGGCTTGTACCAAAGCAGGATCATCCCCGCTCAACGTCAATTTCGCCACCGCAGGCTTGGAGGATTCCCAAGCGTCTGCCGTCGGGAAAACCTCCACGTCGTTCACTATCACTTGCACTGAGGGGAAAACTTTCGCAGAATCCTGTTTCACCGACATCAGGAATCCCTTCGGGGTCATCTCTATCTCTCTCGGAGAAACGGTGAGCGTCGCTATCTGCTTGGATACGAATGGCGTATTATCCACCGGATTCAGAACATAGGCATATATCGCCACTCCCGTTCCTTCTTTGATGGCCGTCACCATACCGTCCTCATTCACCGACACCACCCCTTCAGGCGACGAAGCGAAGCTCCCCAAAGCGGCCGACACGTTATCTATCATCGTTTTGTACCCGCTCAGGAGCTTGCTTTCTCCGACACGCAAGGCAACTTCGACAGGTTCCACAAGGACGTCCGATTTATCTACAAAGACATCCACCTGCTTCAACCAAGGCCCACCATCCTTGTTTCCCCACCGGGAAAGGATTTCTGCCGCGATGGTTGTCCTTTCCCCTTCGGTCAGCGTCGGCGTGGAAGAAGCCTGCAAGGTCACCGTTTGCCCATCCGATGCAGTGGGGGTGACGGTAGCAACGTCCGCCCTGGAGGAATGCCATCTCACAGGGATATCCGTCCTCTCCACGCCGTTCACCTTGACCGTCGCCCGGAGCTGACAGGTTTCCTTTCTTTTCAACATCGGTAACTCTCCCGGCCCCGGCGTGAAGGTTATCTGTACGTCCGGGTGCAGCACCGTCACGAGAACGGAGTCAGCCGGCCGTTGAACGACCAGCCCTCTCACCCTTGCCACCAACCATGCTTCACCGACGTTGCGGGCGTAGATTTCCGTGCCGTTGACTTCCAACACTTCTGTGTTCAGCGACTCCCAAGTTACGGCATATTTCGTCGTTACCTTGCCGTAGGATTTGACCGTGGGAACAGGCAGCGGCAGGGTCTTTTCTATTTGCATCGGCCCATAGTTCTGCTTATCAAAGGCCACCGTGACAGGCGGCTCGGCGACGGCGACAGCCCATTCCGCCAGCGATATGCCTCCTTCGGTGCGCGCCGTGACGGTAACCGCCCCCGATCCTTTCGCCCATATACGCATATTGTTGCTCTTAGCCCTTATCTCCGGCGTACTCGACCCTATTTCCGGCGTATTTTCCGCCGTACTCGAAAACAGATAGAGTACAGAGGGGTCGGAAACCTCCCAGATAATTTCAATACTGTCGGGTTTCGCCAAATCTTCCCCATCGGAGACGACCGTAGCGTACAACTCTTTTTCTTCTCCCCCAAGACTGTCCAGATAGAGCTGAATGACCTCTTCCTGCGGATGCTTCACCTTGTTGACCTTCACGGCAAGAATCGGCTTAGGTACCTCAAAGGGTATCGTATTGGTCTTGACAAAATTACCTGAAACGTTTTTTACGCTCGGCACGAGTTCCGACTTACCTGCGGCGATGCCCCGTATCTTTATCTTCATTGCGAGCGAATCCCAGTCGAAACACTTGATGGCTTCCACCTCATCGATAGGCCAGACTTCCCATATCAACTGCTTGTCGTATGGAGCGGGAAGCGTGTCGCCATTGTAAATCACCGCTACGGTAAACTCTCGCTCCCTGTTCAGCTTGACCTGCGTCTGTGCCGGCTCTTCATTATTCAGGAGGATTATTTTCATGACAGCATCGTCAATACATATTTCGCTACTGTCTACGGCAAGCATCCGCTTGGCGGGGTCATGCCTGTAGTAGGCTTCTACCACAACCCAAGCACAGGATTGCACATCATTGGGAATGAAATAGACGTCGCCGTTACCGTCTTCGTTTACCGTGACAATCCTTTCATTCCTCGATATCCATCGCAAGCCGAGCGTATCCGTCAGCTCGCCGTCGGAATGTACCACAGGCCTCATTCTGCGTTGCGACCCAAAGACAAGCCCCGTACCCACCTCTATATCAATCTTCGGTGCAGGGACTTTCACGGTAACGGTGTCGGAGGCGACGCCGCAGATAATCGTGTCCCTGTCCCCTACCTTCGTTTCATAGTATGTTTCCGCCCATACCATCACCGTACCCGTATCGGTGAGGCACCACTTGGTATTACCGTCACCATCGGTCTGCGCCGTGAGCGTACCCTGCGAGGCTTTCCATGTCACGTGCGGCGTCGGGGTTACCGGCGTGTGGTCAGCGAAGGTAGCTTCTGCCTGCCATTCGTATGGCCGGTTCTGAAAGAGGATAGCCCCGTTCTGCGGGCTGTCGTCTGTAATCTTCAAGTGAATGGGAGCAACCTTAACCCGAAAAGTATCCACGCAGTTGATGGCGTATTTCTTGCCGCTAAGTTCCAACGAATCGCCGACCCATACCTTTGTGTCCTTTTCCTTATGCGCCAAAGCCGTGACCTTGAAAGTATCGTGCCTGACCACACCGTCAAGCTCAATCTTTTCTACCGCAACGACAGTGGAATCGAATACGATGCCCTTTAACTGCGCTATGAGGGGATCGTCCGGCGCTATCGGGTTATTATCGCGAAACAGCTTCACGAAAAATTTTTCGCTCCCGTACAGGCGGAGATTAAAAGGAGGATATGTCGTGTTTATTTCTATACCACCAGCATCGGCTCGAACGCTGTACAACTTCAGCTCAAAGTTCGGTAGCGGTACCGTAAACTCGACCGTATCGGAAACTCCTTCCTGAAAGGCTCCTTTAGAATCTTTCCACATCACCGTAGCCCGCAAGCGCACCACGCCGGATTCTATAAACCGTAGGGTACAAGCCTCTCCTTTCGGCTCAACGGTCATTATGTCAGCTTTGGCAGGAGAAATCACTTC
>JAITAD010000017.1 GCA_031284275.1 Tannerellaceae bacterium | reverse complement strand
GAGGGGAAAGACAGGAGGAGCAAGGGGAGAAAGCGTCGGAGGAGAGCCTTCATTGTTTCTGAGGAGGAACGGACGGATTGGAACGTCCCTCCGAAGGACGGGATTGCTGTTGGCGGGGTGGGGCGCTTCGCAGCGAAACGTTGCTCCGACGGTTCTTCCGTTTTTTGCGGAGATGGTCGAAACGGGTGAGGCTGTTTTCGCCGAGTATATCCTGAGTGTCCCGTTGCGGTGGGCGTACGGGATCGTTTGAGGCCAGGGTGAGCGGTTTTTCCCCCCGGCTGTTCATTTCGATGACCTCAAAAGCCCGTTTGGCTGAGATGGTAACCAGATTGACGGCCGCAGAGCGTTCGGTCGAATAGGTCAGTTCTTCCTTGAAGATATCCGCTTTGAGACAGTGATACAGGCCTACTTGCGTTTCGAGTTGCGTTTCGCGAGGGGGGAGCCGTTTTTGGGCTTCGAGGTAGGTATCCACCTCGTGGTTGAAACAGCAGCGCAATTTGGAACATTGTCCGGCGAGTTTCTGGGGGTTCATGGATATATCCTGACAGCGGGCGGCGCTTGTGCTGACCGTTTCAAAGGAGTTCATCCATCCCGAGCAGCACAGCTCACGGCCACAGGGACCGATACCGCCGATGCGGCCGGCCTCCTGACGGGCGCCTATCTGACGCATTTCTATCCGCACGTGGAACGCTTCGGCAAACAGGCGGATGAGCTGTCGGAAGTCCACACGCCCTTCGGCGATGTAGTAGAAGACAGCTTTACCGCCATCGCCCTGAAACTCCACGTCTCCGATTTTCATGTTCAGCATCAAATCGGCAGCGATGTGGCGCGCTTTGATCATCGTTGCATGTTCGCGTCCTTTGGCGGCTTCATACCGTTCGATGTCGGCAGGGCGTGCCAGACGGTATACCTTCCGGACGTCGGTATCGTCGGGTTCGATGTTGTTTTTTTTCATTTGCAGGCGTACCAGCCGACCGGTGAGCGATACGGTACCGATATCGTGACCCGGCACCGACTCTACGGCAACAAGGTCACCCACTTTCAATTCGATGTTGTCGGTATTGATGTAATACCCCTTTCGGGTATTCTTGAACTGCACCTCCACCAATTTGCTGTCAATATCACTTTTCCCCTCCGTTATTTTCCCCTCTTCGGTCCCTGCCAGCCAGTCGTACGCCCCTTTCGGGCGTTGTCCCTGTTTACAGCAACCCTTGCCGCTGATGCAACAGCCGCCTCCTCTATCGTATATGAAGTCCATTTTGGCAGATACGTTTTATGTTTCGGCCTCAAAGATAACGATTTCGTCCGGCTCGGAACCGTTCATGCGGCGGACGATATCGTCAGGGATGTGGAAATGTTCGCTGTTCAGTTCCTGCCAGAGCAAGTCTTTCAACTCGGTAAGCCCCGTCTGAAGCAAGGAAGATATGAAGACATGGGGAATGTCCGGTGGGAGCAGCGGGCTGATGGCCAAGCGGAGTTCATCATCGAGGAGGTCGCTCTTGGTGATAGCCAGAAGCCGCCGTTTGTCGAGCAGACCGGGGTTGTATTTGACGAGTTCGTTGTGGAGGATAGCGTATTCGCGGGCGATATCATCGGCATCGGCCGGAATCATGAAGAGGAGCAGAGAGTTACGTTCAATGTGTCGGAGAAAACGCAGCCCTAATCCTTTCCCTTCGGCTGCTCCCTCGATGATGCCCGGGATATCGGCCATGACGAAGGAACGTCCCTCGCGGTAACCGACGATGCCGAGGTTCGGTTCGAGCGTAGTAAAGGGATAATCGGCAATGCGCGGCTTGGCTGCCGAGACTACAGAGAGGAGGGTTGATTTGCCGGCATTAGGGAAACCGACCAGACCGACGTCGGCCAACAATTTGAGTTGCATAACGACCGTCTGTTCCGTCGCCGGCTCCCCCGGTTGTGCGAAACGGGGCGTCTGATTGACGGCTGTGCGGAAGTTCCAGTTTCCCAGTCCGCCCCGTCCTCCGCGAAGGAGCATCACCTTTTGTCCGTCTTCGGTGACATCGCAGAGAAACTCTCCCGTTTCCGCATCGTAGGCTACCGTACCGCAGGGGACGTCAATGATACGGTCTTCGCCGTCGCGTCCTGCACTACGGTTCGGACCGCCCGGCGCACCGTTGGTAGCCATGATGTGGCGCTGGTAACGCAGGTGGAGCAGCGTCCAGTAGTTTCGGTTACCTCTAAGATAGATATGTCCTCCACGCCCTCCGTCCCCCCCGTCCGGCCCTCCTTTGGGGATGTATTTTTCCCGACGGAGATGAACGGCGCCACGCCCTCCCTTACCTGAGCGGCAAAATATTTTTACGTAATCTACGAAGTTGGATTCAGCCATGTCGTGCGTTCATCTGTCGTACAGAGCGGCGCAAAGGAACATAATTTTTTGGGCATGGCGGGAAGAAGGACCTGCTTTATCGTTACCTTTGCCACGGCAATAGAAAAAATTACAGGCCATATCATGGAAATTAGAGGAAGGATTGTCGCTGTACTCCCTGCCCAAAGCGGGGTAAGCGGTCGCACGGGAAAACCCTGGAAAAAACAGGAATACATCCTTGAAACGCAGGAAAGGTTTCCGCGCAAGATATGTTTTCAAATCTTCGGGGAAGAACGTATCGACCAGTCTGCTATTCAGGAGGGGGAGGAACTGACCGTCCATATCGATATCGACAGTCAGGAATATCAGGGACGTTGGTTTACCCGCATCAATGCATGGAAAGTAGAGAGAGGCATCGCCGTTGCTGCACCTGCCGAACAGCAGAGGGCATCTTCCGCCTCAGGAGTCCCGACGTCCGCCCCGATAGATTCGGGTTTCGACTCCGGAGCCGATGACGGTGAGGACGGACTGCCCTTTTGAATCTCGCCGAGCCGGAAACACCTCAGAGGATGACGGCAAGGAAAGTGACGATACGTTTGTCAAGCGCTTTCATGCCGTGAGGGAGTTCTGCATTGAAGTAGATGCTGTCTCCGGCTTCGAGGGCAAGCTCTTTGCCGTTGATGCTCAGCAGTAAGCGGCCGCTGAGCACCATATTGTATTCCTGCCCCGCATGGCTGTTGAGGTGGAAGGGTTCGTTTTCCGCCGTTGGGTGGACGGTCACGAGGAAAGGATCGGCGCGTCGGCCGACGAATCCGGCAGCGAGAGACTGGTACTTGTAAGCACGTGTCCGCTCTACCGACACACCTTTACCCTTGCGGGTGATGAAATAGGCGTTCATCTTCGGCTCGTCACCGAACATCAGCGTCGTGAGTTCTACTTTGCAGGCCTGCGCTATCCTGTGCAGGATACTCACGGAGATATCTACCTTGCCGCTCTCCAACAGCAGATAGGCTTCCGGTGTCAGCCCGCACATTCCGGCAACCTCTTCGGGACTGATATCCATAGACTCACGCAACCCTTTCAAGCGTTCGGCTATCTGTGCAATTTCTTCGTTCATCTTTTTTATAGAAAATAGTTGTGATCTCTTTCGAGCAAAGGTACGGAGAATTACAGAACTGTTGATACCTTCGCACTTTCTGTTCTTAATAAGGTAATAAGTCGGATATCCATGAAAATGGTCTTTTTCATCTTCGCAGTCTTAGGCATTATCGTCGGAGGCAACGCTTACGTCTTCTTCCGACTTTGGCAACTCCTGCCCCCATTGCCGGTGTGGCGGACGATGCTCATCATCGCAGCCGTCATCCTTGTTTCATCGCCGATACTCGGTATCGCAGGCGCCAAGTTCCTGCCTCCGTCTATGGCCGTTTTTTGGGGCAGGCTGGGAACATCGTGGCTGATAGCTTTCCTTTACTTGCTGATGACCTTTCTTGTCTGCGACCTCCTCCGTACAACCAAACTCATCCCTGCAATTGACGCCTGTCTGCGCGCCAATTGGATAACTTTCGGGCTTTTGGTTGTCGGCATGGCCACCTTGCTGGTCGCAGGCTATGTCCGATATCGGAACAAGGACAGCGTAGAGATCACCCTTCCCCTGAACAGGCCGTTTACGGGCGGTAACCTGAAAATTGTCGCCGTCAGCGATATGCACCTCGGCTATACCATCGGACGGGAAGAGTTGGAGCAGTGGGTGACGCTCATCAATGCGGAGGATCCCGACCTCATCCTCATCGCCGGAGACATCACCGATAATAACGTTCGTCCCCTTATTGACGGAGGGATGGCCGAAGCCTTTCATCGCCTCCGCTCACGTTACGGCGTCTATGCCGTCCCCGGTAACCACGAATACATCGCCGGTATAGCGCCGGCGGCCGATTTTCTGCGCAGTGCCGACGTCACCCTTTTGCGGGATACCGCCATCCTGATAGACAGCCGTTTTTACCTCGTCGGCCGTGACGATTACAGCAACCCCCGCCGCAAATCCCTTGCCGACCTCACCGCCTCACTTGATGTGGACAAACCTCTCCTCTTGCTTGACCATCAGCCTCATCACCTCGAAGAAGCTGCCTTCTGCGGTATCGCCCTGCAATTCTCCGGACATACTCATGACGGACAAGTCTGGCCTCTCAACTACATCACCCGACTGCTCTTCGAGTGTTCGCACGGATACCTCAAAAAAGGCGACACTCACATCTA
>JAITAD010000051.1 GCA_031284275.1 Tannerellaceae bacterium | reverse complement strand
CAAAAGGAAAACCCGCTGTTTAAGCGGGTTTCAGGGCGGAGAGAGTAGGATTTGAACCCACGGAACCTCTCGGTTCAACGGTTTTCAAGACCGCCGCAATCGACCACTCTGCCATCTCTCCTTACATCACAGGAAAAGGGTTTGAACCGATCCCCCGCCGGGGATACAACACACCACAAACTACCCTTTTCCCGGATGCGCGGCAAAGGTAAAGGTTTTTACGGCATGTGGGGGCGGAGGGCGTAAAAACTTTTTTGGAGGGGTAGTTTGTAACCGTTTTTATTTACTTTTGCAACTTGTTCTTGGCAGGGAAGTCGAAGGTGTTGGGTATTACAGTCTATCATGAGTAAGGGTACGCCTTTCTTGGTTTTTTCAGGGTCAAGTTCTCGCTATCTGGCGGACAGGATCTGTGCATCGTTGCGTTGTGCGCCGGGGCAGATGAAAGTACAACGGTTTGCAGATGGGGAGTTTTCCGTTTCCTACGAGGAGTCTATCCGTGGCAGAGACGTATTTCTCGTGCAGTCTACCTTCCCCAATTCGGACAACTTGATGGAGTTGTTGCTCATGGTAGATGCAGCCAAACGGGCTTCGGCTCACTCGGTCATCGCAGTAGTGCCTTACTTCGGTTGGGCGCGTCAGGACAGGAAAGACAAGCCGCGCGTGTCTCTCGGAGCAAAACTCATCGCCGATATGATGGGACGCGCCGGTATCGACCGTCTGATTACGATGGACCTGCACGCCGACCAGATTCAAGGTTTTTTCGACGTTCCGGTAGACCATTTATACGCCTCTACAGTATTTCTGGAATATTTGAAGAAAGCCTACTCGCCGAGTACACTGTGCATTGCTACGCCCGACGTAGGGGGAACGAAGCGGGCGCACACGTATTCAAAATATTTAGGCGTTCCCATGGTGATTTGTCACAAGTTACGGACACGCGCCAACGAAGTGGCAGAGATGCGGCTGATAGGGGATGTGAACGGCATGGACGTGGTGTTGGTAGATGACATGATAGATACGGGCGGGACGATAACGAAAGCAGCGGATTTGATGATTGAGAACGGGGCGCATTCCGTGTCCGCCATCGCCAGCCACGCAGTGATGTCGGACCCTGCGCCGTTGAAAGTAGAGCAATCAGCATTGAAACATCTCATTACAACGGACTCGCTGCCCGACATGAGCCGTTGCAGCAAGCTGCTCGTCTTATCCGTAGCCGACATGTTCGCCGAGGCCATCTTGCGCGTCTGCCACGACGAGTCTATCAGCTCGCTCTACGTTATCTGATTCAGCTAAACAAATGTTCGCTCAGGGCTTGCAACGCACGTTGCTTGTCTGAGGCTCGGATGAGGAGAGAGACATTGTAGTTACTCCCTCCGTAAGATATCATGCGGACAGGGATATCACGCAAAGCCTGCACGATACGCGCTTCAAAGCCGACGTTATCCCATTCCAGATCGCCGACGACGCAGATGATAACCATGTCGGTATCCACCAGAACGGTACCGAACTTTTTGAGGTCGTCTACGATTTCTTCCAGATGTTTGCGGTTGTCGATAGACACGGAGACTCCCACTTCGGAGGTGGTAACCATATCAATAGGCGTCCGGTGGTTTTCAAATATCTCGAAGACTTTGCGGAGGAAACCTGTGGCGAGGAGCATCCGCCCACTCTTGATTTTGATGGCGATGATATTATCCTTGGCGGCAACGGCTTTGATCTTGCCTTTCTCGGTAACGTTGGAGATAAGAGTACCCGGAGCTTTCGGTTCCAACGTATTGAGTAACCGTACAGGGATATTGTTGAGTTTGGCAGGGAGTATGCAGGTGGGGTGGAGGATCTTGGCGCCGAAGTAAGCGAGTTCGGCCGCTTCTTCAAAGAGGAGGTTGCGGACGGGTGCGGTATGTTCGACGAAGCGCGGGTCGTTGTTATGCATCCCGTCGATATCCGTCCATATCTGTATCTCCTCGGCAAGGATAGCGGCGCCGGCCAGCGAAGCGGTATAGTCGCTGCCGCCACGTTGCAGGTTGTCGACCTCGCCGTAAGCATTCCGGCAGATAAATCCCTGTGTAATGAAAAGGGCGGCATCGGGCTGTTCGCTGATGAGGCGGAAGAGGTTGTCCTTGATATGTTCGGCGTCCGGTTCAGCATTCTTGTCAATACGCATGAAGTCAAGCGCCGGAATGAGGACGGATGAGACGCCTTGCTCATTCAGATAGAAGTTCATGAGAGAAGAGGAAAGGATTTCACCCTGAGCAAGGATGATCCGCTCTTCAAAAAGCGTAAAAAGTCCTTTGGTGAACGAACGGATATGATCGAAGACAGACTGTACGAATTCATCGGCCTGCTGCCGGTAAACCGAAGTGCCAAACAATTCGCCGACGAGGTCTGTGTACTTGTGATGCAGCCGCTTGATCAGCTCGCCGGCGCCATCGGGGTTTCGCTTGTAGAGGTAGTCCGCTATCTCCACAAGCGAATTGGTCGTTCCCGACATGGCGGAAAGGACAACAAGATGCCGACCGCCACGGATCAGTTCAGCCACGTTCCTTATGCGTTGTGCAGAACCTACGGAGGTGCCGCCGAACTTCAATACCTTCATGACCATCAATTTTTTAGAATGTACATTCGGAGAGCGTCTCGTCCTCGCATTTCACGAGCCGCGCAGGATAGTTTTGGACGAGGGCGTAGTTGTGCGTCGCCATGATGACGGCCGTTCCCTTGTGGCTGATATCGTGGAGGAGCTGTACGATTTGCCCACCCGTTTCCGGATCAAGGTGTCCGGTAGGCTCGTCGGCAAGGATAATCCCCGGATCGTTGAGCAGCGCACGCGCAATGACGATGCGCTGCTGTTCGCCCCCCGACAGTTCGTGCGGCATCTTATAGCCCTTATTGGACATTCCCACTTGCAGGAGCACATTTTCTATCTGCGCCTCCATCTCATTTTTCCGTTTCCATCCCGTCGCTTTGAGAACGAACTCCAGGTTACGGGCGACCGAGCGGTCTGTAAGGAGTTGGAAGTCCTGAAAAATGATACCGAGTTTGCGCCGTAGGAAAGGCACTTCTCTGCGTTTGAGTGTACACAGGTCGTATCCCAACACATCGGCTTTCCCCTGCTTGATAGGTATCTCCCGATAGAGCGATTTTATCAGGCTGCTTTTCCCTGACCCGACTTTTCCTATCACGTAAACATACTCCCCCTTATGCAACACGAAATCCACGTCCCGCAGGATAACGTTTTCATCGCGGCACACCCGCACTCCCTCCAACCGTATCAGCTCTTCTTCTTCCATCTGTCTGCGTCAATCCCGACAAAACCCTGCAAAGATAGGAATTGTTTCACTCCGCACCATGTGACGGGCGGGCAAGGAGGGGGCGGGGCGAGAAAAAATGATTGACAGGGCCGTTACCTTTACCGGTAGTGAGAGGAGCACCATGGAAGATGGCGGACGAGATGTAAGATTTGGCTTGTACAATGGCCGCTTCGAGGGAAAGGCCGGCAGCCATACCGGCGGCAATAGCGGCCGAAAGGGTACAACCCGTGCCGTGCAGATTATGCGTAACGGTACGGGGAGCCGAGAAGCTTCTCGGCGAGGTATGGGTTTGGAAGAGCGTATCTACGGCTGAACCGCCGGAGAAATGCCCACCCTTGACAAGGACAGCGCGACAACCTTGGGCGAGGATTTTTTCGGCCGCACGGGAGACATCGTCACGGTTGCGGATGGGGATACCCGCAAGGAGAGCCGCTTCGGAGAGGTTGGGCGTAAGGAGCGTGAGGAGGGGATAGAGGCAGGAACGGAAAGCTTCGGCTGTGGCAGGCGGCGTGAGTACGTCGCCGCTGGTGGCCACCATGACGGGGTCGATGATAACGGCAGGGGGACGGTAACGGGTGATGATTTCCGCCAACGTCTCGACGATTGCCGGAGAGGGAAGCATCCCCGTTTTGATCGCATCGATAGCCAAATCGTCGAAAACGGCCTCAAGCTGCAGCCGGACGATATCCGGCGAGAGCGTCTCCACCGCACGTACTCCACAAGTGTTTTGCGCCGTGATGGAGGTGATGACAGACGCCCCGAAGACACCAAGGGCAGAGAACGTCTTGAGGTCAGCCTGTATGCCGGCACATCCTCCGCTATCGGAGCCGGCTACGGTGAGCGCCGTTGTGTATCGCTGTGTCATAGGACAAAGATAGGGGAATTGTCCGTATCTTGCGGCGCTTGTCGGACGGACGCTTAAACCATTCGGCGGAAAAGATATCTTAGAATTAAAGCATGAAGAACCATATAATCAGGGAGGACAGCATATGAAAACACTGAGATTAATTGCTTTGCTTACGTTGCCGACGTTCATGGCAACCGTGTCGGCGCAGGAATATTGGGACGACGTATATTTCCCTTCCGGAAAAAGCAAGCAGGCGGCAAAAACGGTAACAGTGAAGACTTCCGACACGGAGACTGTCGTTTCCACCCATGCAGACAGGGTGACGGTCATCAGCGAGAACACCGACGGACGGGACGTAGACGAGTATAACCGGCGTTACGAAGCGCAAGCCCCTGAAAACGACAGGGAAACGACGGCGGAAAAGAAAGAGCGGCGGTCGGATACGGAATATTCCGAGCGCATCATACGTTATCACGCACCTGAAAAGGTGACGATTACCGGCGCTGACAGGGTAGATTTGTATCTGAGCGACGGTTACTACGGCTACGGTTACGGAACGGACTATACCGACGGGCAGGCGCAGGTAAACGTGAACGTCACGATGGCCTCCCCCTTTTATGCCGGAAGTTATTACGGATGGTCTGACCCGTGGTATTACTACAACCCGTGGGGAGGGTATTCATGGCGGCCATCCCTGTATTACGGAGGATGGGCATGGGGCGGATTCTACGGATGGAACGATCCGTGGTACTATTATCCCTACCACCATTACGGTGGATATTACGGCGGGCATTACGGATATTACCACGGCGGCGGCCACCATGCCGACCGTCCTGCAAATACCTATTACAGCAGCGGACGGAAGTCCAATTCGCGCGATTACGCTTCGGGGCGGGGGAGTGGCCGTTCCACTTACGGCGGACGAGACGCCAATACCGGCAAAAACTTGCGGTCAAACGAGGCTGCAAGGGGCAGCAACAGCCGTCAGGGAACGGTTACCTCCAACAGCAGGGAACGTAGCCGCAGTAGCCGCAACTCATCCGACTCATCACCTGCGGTAACTACCCGCAGCACGACCGTCCCCACCACATCCTCTCCTGCCACCACTTCCGACAGAAGCAGAAGTTCATCGTCGTCTTCTCCATCTTTCAGCAGTGGCCGTTCGTCGGGCAGCGGTTTCAGTGGAGGAGGACGTTCATCAGGCGGCAGCTCGGGCGGCGGTGGCGGACGGTCTTCAGGTGGAGGACGGCGTTAATGGACAGCAGGGGGGAGAGGGACAAACGTTGAACAGGATTTAACGGACAGACAGAGATGAAAAAGATAATCGTCGCATTTGCAGGGTTATTATTGACCGGAGGCACGGCTTTCGGACAAAGTCAGTTGGATGCGTTGCGCTACGGGCAGACCGACCTGAACGGGACGGCGCGCGCCTTGGGGATGGGCGGAGCTTTCGGCGCCCTGGGGGGCGACGTATCGGTGATGGGCGGCAATCCGGCAGGGTTGGGGGTCTTCCGGAGTTCGGAGTGGGTGATAACGTTGGGGTTGTTATCGCCGAAGACGACGACAATTTGGGGTGGGCAAACG
>JAITAD010000077.1 GCA_031284275.1 Tannerellaceae bacterium | reverse complement strand
TCGGCCTGCGCAAAGGTGTGGTGGATACGGGTGAGGTAAAGCGTGTCGGCCAGCGGCAATGCCTGCCGGTATATCGAGACGCCGCCGATAACGAACACCTCACCGTCGCTTTCGACGGCTTTCATGACCGTTTCCCATGAAGGGTAAACGAGGCCTCCAAGAGAGGAAACGCTAATTTTTGACGAAAGGATGACGTTTTTCCGCTGCGGCAATGCCCCCCCCGGAAGGGACTCAAAGGTCTTCCGACCCATGATAACGGTATGTCCGAGGGTCAGTTTTTTGAAGTGTTTAAGGTCGTTAGGGAGGTGACAGAGAAGATTTTGCGTATATCCGATAGCCCCCTGTTCGTCCAATGCTGCGATGAGAGAAAGTGTCATTAAAGTTATGTTTTACAATATATAAAATAATTTGTGCGCCGTATGGGAAAGCCGCACCTTTGCAGTGGATAAGAATACCTAAACAATCTTTTTGCCTTAGAGACTAATACCTAATTTAAGAACCAACGGAAGAGGCTCTTGTGAAAAAGCCTCTTTCGTGCTTTTTATACCTTTCGTAATATGCTCATACGGAGTAAGTAATAAACGGAGATTGCACAGCAGGCTGCGCAATCTCCGTTCATCGTTCTTATCGTTGAAAAGAGGAATGTTCTCACCGCACCGGAAACTTCTGCACGAATCGTTCGTTCCCTTTGGAAGCGGAGAAGATGTAAATACCGGCCGGCAGGTAGAGTTGCCGATGTTCGCCATCGCTTGTTACCGTGAAAGCATCTACCGGTTGCCCGTACATCGTAAACACCTGTGCCTGATAACCGCTCAGATTGGAGAGGAGCAGCAGCCCGTCGCCGGTGTGAGCAACCGATTGCTTGCCGCCGTTGTCGCTGATGAAAGGTTTGTCGTTGGAGAGAGGAGGCAGGACGGTTATGAAACGGTCTTGCCACACTTTCCCATCGGCGGAAGTAGCCTTGACGATTACACTACCCGGCCCTTGGCTGTGGAGGGTACAGGATAAGTCGTTCAACTGTACGATACGTACGATTTCGGCGGTGGTAAAGGAAGACTTCCCGTTTTCCGTCAGGATTTCCCATTCCACTTTCTGTTGGCTTACATCGGTGGGGAAGAGATGGGCAATGATGGTGAAGTCAAACCCCGGACGGAGGGAGGAAACGCCGGTCAGTGTTAGGTTTGCAGTAGAAACTTGAACAGTGACGATCGTTTCGGTCGTCTGTTTCCCTGCAGTAGAGGCTACGACTTTGGTCACCCCACTACGGAGCGCCTGTACCAATCCGTTGGACACGGTGGCTATACGCCGGTCTTCTGCTTGCCAATCCAACACCTGCGGTGTAGCGTCGGCGGGATATGATGTCGGGTCAAGGGTGTATTGCGCTCCTTTCTCCAAAGTGATGCGGATGGGCAGGGACAGGCTTGTTATCGGGTTGTCTACTGTGATGATACAGGAGTCGGTGAAAGCGTTGTATCCTTGTGACGTGGCGATGATAGTGGTACGCCCGCTGCCGACGGCTTTCACCAACCCTTGTGCATTAACTGTGGCGACATGCTCAACGGTACTGCGCCATGTGGGTGTGCCGAACGTAGCATTTGTCGGAACGATGGAATACAGCAAGAAACGGCTATCCCCCCTGTTAAGTGATAGACTGTGCTCCTTGAGTTGGACACCTTCCACCGGTGTTTCCACCAATACGAAGCAAGAGACACTGCGTTTACCGTCGATGGTCGTTGCCGTGACGACCGCCTTTCCTCCCTGAATACCTTCCACCGATCCTGCCCCCGTCACTGTGACGACGCTTTCGTCTGAACTGCTCCACACGAACTGCCGCTGTGAGGCTGTCGCATCTGCAGGAATGACAAAAGCGATCAGGGGGAGCGTCTCGCCCTTTTGGATAACGACGGTATCATAGTTCAGATAGATACTGTCCGCAGGAACAAATACTTCGACAAGACATACTGCTTCAAAGTCGCCGATACGAGCGAAGATTTTCACCTGTCCTTCCTTGTGTGGGGTTACCAGACCGTTTCTCACTGAGGCAATCTCCTCGTCTTCGCTGTTCCATTCCACATCGTTCTCGTAGAAACCACGACTACTTTCGGGAACAAAAGAAAGGTTCAACCGGAAACTCGCCGTCTTGTTTCTGTCAAGCGCTATGGCGCCATGGTCAAGGTAAATTGAATCCAATGGGGCCGCCACTGTGACGAGGCAACTGTCGCTATGGCCGTTGGCTTGGGCTTTGATGAAAGCGTATCCGGATGATAGGGCGTATACGAGACCGGTGTTTTCCGTCACAGTGGCCACACTGTTATCGGAACTGCTCCATGATACTGCATCAAGTTCGACATTTGTGGGCAAGGCGTAGGCCTTCAAAGTGTAGTCTTGTTCTGCCCGCAGAGATAGAGAAGCAGCGCTTAATATCAGGCCAACCGTCGGTGTGACGACGTTGATATCGTAGGAATGAACATTGCCGCTGTGTGTTTCTTTGGCGCGGATGGAGGTACTGCCGTTTTCTTTGGCCGTCATCCATCCGGTGTTGTCGATGAGTACAACAGCAGGGTTGTCACTACTCCATTGGATGAGCGGGTCGGTAGCATTTTCGGGTAGGACAGCGGCCGAAAATTGATAACCTTTTCCGCGTTCAAAGTCCCCCTCGTGCGGCGGGTTGATTTCAATGGTCTGCACCGGAACCCATACCCTGAGCGGGCAAGTTCCTCTGACGGCTTCATTTTCGACTAACGCCGCGATGATGGTGGTATAACCCGTGTTACGGGCTGTCACGTGGCCGTTGTCATCGACGACTGCCACCGTTGTGTCGGCGCTGCTCCATCGTAGGCCGACTGAGAGGGCAAGATCGGGATATACAGTGGCCTGAAAATCTGTAGTGCTGCCCGGGCTAAGGGTTTGCAGTTTACTTTTGTCGAGCATGACTTTCGACACCAGAAAAACGACACTGCGAGCAATGGGATCCCTATTTTCTACCGAGGTGGTGATAGCCAACGTGGCAGTGATGGAAACGGCGCCTGTCTTGTCAAAGGTTGTCAATAAACCGTTTGCGTCTACCAATGCGACATCGGGGTCGCTGCTCGTCCAGATGACGTTATATCGGGAAACGCCTTGCAGAGACAGGAAACGTGTGTCACCCGGACGAAGGGTACGCGAACCGACAAAAACAATCTGCGGGTCTGTCACTTGTACGCTGATGGAAGCGCGTCCGGAAGCCCCGTTGGCAGGGATGGCCGTGATGGTGGCGAAGCCTTCTTTTACCCCCGTCACTTTACCGGTAGCGTCTACTTGGGCGATGCTTGGGTCGCTGCTATCCCATAAAAGTTGCGACGGGAAAGGTACTCGGGAGTATGTCTCCAATTGCAATTTGCCGCCGACGAGAACGATAGCCGGACCGGCTTCGGGAACGACGGCAAAGTCGCCCGCAACAATGAGGCAACTGTCCCGAATTGCGGGGTTTGCCTCCAACCATGCGTAGAGATACACATCGCCTGTAGCCTGTGAAGTGA
The DNA here is from genome assembly GCA_031284275.1 of Tannerellaceae bacterium. The sequence goes on along the minus strand of JAITAD010000077.1, from coordinate 14,774 downwards.
GGATATCGACACTTTTACTGCCGCTTGTATCAATACCTGCCGGATAGAAAGCGAAGGGCTGCGTTCCCGTCGAGAGCTGCCACTTGACGAGTCCGTTTGGCAAGTCTGCGGGGGTTATGTCGGCGATGAACGTTTGTTTGTCGTTGGGGTTCATGAAGTAGATGTCCGAAGGGGTAATCTTCAACACCGGCACGTAGACGATAAACTTTTTTCTGACTTGGTAGTACAGTGAGGACAATGTCGCAGTGAGGGTATCTATCCCTGCTTGCTGCGCTGTCAATGTCCCGTCACTTATCGAAACGATATGGCCTTTCTGGCTTGTCCATGTGAGTATCATGTCATCACTGAGCGAAACGTCCTCCCCGAACAACAAATCCATGCTAAGCTTTTTGCTCGAATTGACAGGAAGGTAAAGGGACATGGATGCCGTCACGGAAGGGTTCACTACATAGGTCGAGCAGGTTATTTTTACATTGGGGCTTTTGCGCAATTGCCCCACGATGGTAACTATCCCGGCGCCAATTCCCTGAATGTTCACCGTGTGGCCGTCAGGGGAAGATTGCGTCGAAACGATAGAAGAAGCAGTGGGTACTATCCACTCGAACTCTCCGTAATGCTTGCAGGATTCGGGAAGAGCGTTCTGCCAGTCGTTTGTTATGGATAATACTGTCGAATCTCCCAATGAGAAGAGGAGGGTAGTCGAAACGCTGTTATATTCTTGCAGTTTGGGTTGCGGAGTGACAAAGATGACCAGCGGGGTTTCCAACAGAAGGACCGGATTGTTGAAATTCTTCTCCTGCTCACTCTCGGTCAGGGGTATCTGTACGGATAGCACGACGTGCACTTCCCCTACCGCAAGCGCTGTGGCCACAACCTCTGTTTTTCCGTCCTGTGTGAGTGTGATGTTACTTCCGTTGCTTGACCATGTAATAACGGTATTCTCATCTGTGAGTCGGTCAGCATACTCGACAGGCCGGATCGTAGCCGAAAACCGGCATGTGCTGCCGAGGGGGAGGACGATCGTATCCTGCGGGAGGAGGGCAAGAGAAAGACGAGTTTTTACCATGTCTATCTCAGGTGCCGTTTGTTGCGCGCGGCCTTCCGTCAGGCTGAAGCCTGCGAGCGCAATGAGGAGCAGCGTTGCCTTTTTCATGTCCATCCGCGTATTGGTATAGTAAGCGAACAAAAGTAACATATATTTTCCGAGAAGGCGTTGCCTCAACGATTTTTTAGCGCTCGAACAAATCCCTGAGCGTCTGTAAATAGGCATAGTCGGTGATGTCTATCTTGCACGGCACCAATGAAGCGTAGCCGCTGTTCAAAGCCAGTGTATCGTTCTCCGGATGAGTGGGTTGAGCGTCTCTGTATTCCCCCGTCAGCCAGAAGACGTCTTCGCCGTTAGGCGTTTCGGAGCGCATGAACTCGTTCTCCCATCGCCCGCGGGCCTGTCGGCACACTTTTATGCCTTTCACGTGAGGCGTCGTGGGAACGTTCAGGTTTAGGTACGTTCCAACCGGCAATCCTGTTCGTAGTATTTGTCGGACCACCTGACGCCCCAGTCGGCAGCACTCCGTAAAATCGGCCTCCGGTGAGTGGTTGAGCGACGAGATGCCCAGCGACGGGATATCCCGTATGCAGCCTTCCGCCACCGCCCCCATCGTACCTGAGTAATTAACGGCGATGGCCATATTTCCTCCGTGATTGATTCCTGCCACCAGCAGGTCCGGTTTCCTCGTCAGCAACGAATCAAGCGACAATTTGACACAATCCACAGGTGTCCCCGAGCAACTGTATACCGTCAAGCCTTTCTCACGGCTCACCAAGGTGTATCGGATAGGCAAAAGGGAGGTAATGGCGCTACCCATCCCCGACCGCCCCCTGTCGGGGGCGAAAACGACCAATTCCCCCACTTCTCGCAGGCAGTCCGTCAGTTCTTTAATCCCTTTTGCTCGGTAACCGTCGTCGTTCGTTATCAGGATAAGCGGTTTCTCTTCCGGCATAACTTATCAGTACATTTTTTAAGGTGTGTCATATGGAGGGGGAAGCGATTGACTCCCGCACGCGAAAACCGACGGCGCGCAGATCGTCCCAGAAATGCGGATAACTCTTCTCCACGACGTCGATATCGGTGATAATCAGGCCGCCGGGACGTACGAGAGCGAGCGGAGCGAAAGCCATCGCCATACGGTGGTCTTTATAGGTGTTGATAACGGGGTAAGGGGTGGGGTGGTTACTGCGGGTGCCGTTCCACGAGAGGATGCCGTCGGAGGAGAGGAGCGGTATACCGAACTTCAACAACTCGCACCGGAGGGCATCGATACGGTCGGTCTCCTTTATCCGCAAGCTCTGCAATCCGGTGAACCGAAAAGGAATATCGGAAGCGACGCAAGTGACGGCGAACGTCTGCGCCAAGTCAGGCTCATTGGTAAAATCGTAACGCAAGCCGCCACAACGGGATGGCTTGTGGCGCAGGACGACGCCTTGGTCGTCGAAGGTCGTTGAAACGCCGAGGAAGCAAGCAAACAGCTCCGCCCCCCGAGCATCCCCTTGCTTGCTGTCGTGCCGTAATCCCGTAAGGCGTACTTCGCTTCCCGGTAAGAGAGACACCATCTCATACCAATAGGAGGCGGCGCTCCAATCCGGTTCCACACTGATGTGCTCAGGCGGATGGTAGTCCTGCCGTTCCACCCGCAGCGTGGCGCCTTGCCACTTGACGGCGACACCGTATTGCGCCATCAGATGCAACGTCATCCGAATATAAGGCCGAGAGATAAGCGCCCCCTCTATGTGCAGGGTCATCCCCTGTTCCATGCAAGGCGCAACCATGAGCAGAGCGGAAAGGTATTGCGAACTGACGTTTCCCGGCAGTGACAACTCGCCCCCTTGCAACGCCCCTCCTCTTATCCGTAGCGGTGGAAAACCTTCCTTTTCGGCGTATGAGATGTTACCCCCCAACTTGCGTAAGGCTTCGACGAGGATACGGATAGGACGTTGTTTCATCCGTTCGCTGCCGGTAAGAAACCACTCGCCGGGCGTGAGGGCGCAAAAAGCTGTGAGAAAACGCATGGCCGTACCGGCGGCGTGTACGTCGAAAGTATTACCACCTTCCAACGCTGTCTGCAAGACGCGCGTATCATCGCAGTCCGACAAGTTCTCCACCGGACGGCTGTTCCGGCTCAGCGCATTCAATATCAGCAGGCGATTGCTGATACTCTTGGAAGCGGGGAGGGTGATAGAAGCCCGTAACGGGCTTGAGGGTTTGGTGATGATATAGTTCATTCCGTACTTGCATCTTCGAAGCGAGGTGCAAAGGTATGGGATTAGGGTGGAAAATAAAAATCGGAGGCTTGTACTTAGCATTGGTAAAAAGGTTTACTTTTGCGGACAATCGACCATTGTACTTTCTTTATTGTGCTCGTATGAAAGGGAAGAGTTTGTTGCTCGCAGTCGGTCTGGCCGTCCTCGTAGGATATCCGGTGCGGGTTTTCGCCGCGGAAGAGATTAGCGGGGTGGACATTGATGGGGTGTTGTCCTACACCATAAACCCCGGCAAGTCGCAGGCAACGGTCACCGGCTTGGCCGCTGATTTACCGGGCGCGGATACCATCCGTATACCTGCCCAATTTATTCTTGGCGGCAAGATATATAGCGTGACGAGCATCGGCGACAGCGCCTTTGCGGGGCGTTCCATCAAATACATCTCCACTGAAGGGCAGCTCACCAACATAGGGAGAGACGCTTTTCGCGGAGCGGAACTGGGAACCTTCTATACGGCCGACGGAAACGGGCCGATAGCTGTGGAGGCGGGAGCTTTCGCCGACCTTCAAAAGAAGTCTGTCATCGTTTTCGGCAAGGGAACCAACCGTATCGCCAAGGGGGTATGGGCAGGTTCTTCCTTTACTACGCTTACCCTCTCCGCAGGGCTTGAGTATTTGCATGTGGAAGCAGTTGACAAAGAGACGCACGTAGACGATTTGTACATTGGTTGGCTGTCCCCTTCCGACATACCTGCAGGGTTGATTTACGGGGAAGGTGGCAAGACTTATCCGCCCTATGAGTTCTTTCCTGCTTTCGTTGACAATATTCATACCCCTAAAACGTCGGCTGCGGATGCTGCCTATTGGGGAAACCCCCATTGGGCCAACGACAGTTTCCTCTTTCGTAACTCCTATAACATCACCGCAGAGAGTTTTCCTGAGGCTGAGCGTTCGTGGATTGTACCTTCGGGAGGTTCTTTCCCTTATGGGAAGTACCTGACCTTTACTGCTCTTGACAGACCGGGATACCATCCTGTGAGGTGGACGGTGGGTGGTAAGACGGTCGCTGCCGACGTTTCTGTCTACTCGTTGCGGGTGACCGACGATGCGGTGGTCGCTGTCTACTTTGCTTCCGACACCATCGTGCAGGATGGTGTGGAGTATGTCGTCCGGTCGAAAGACTTGGAAGCGACCGTTTTACAGAACGCCGAATATAACGGCGGAACGACTCCGAAGATAGCCTCAATAGTGACGGATGTTTACGCCGGCAAAGACTATGCCGTCCGCCACATCGGCGATATGGCTTTCCTTGGTAACAAGAACATTGATTCCCTTTACATTCCTCTCGGTATTGAGACCATCGGGGCAGGCGCCTTTGCCGGCTGCGATAATCTGCAGACCGTTGTTTTTCCCGCCTCCCTCACCAGTATTGCCCCCACAGCTTTCGAAGGTGCTTTCTTAGGGCCAATTAGAGATATATACATCCCTTGGGATACGGCAGCCGCAAGAAAGATGATAGGGACATTGTTGGAAAAGTTGCAGTCGGTATGGTTGCACGTTCCTATAGCCTACCGTAGCAATTACGGTGTACAATTTATGGGCGCCTATGTGGTCAGCCCTATCAGCGTGTGGGTTTCACCGAACGTGGCGGCTTATGGGACGGTAGAAGGTTCGGGCGTTTTCTCTTACGGAGACACGGTCGTCATAAAAGCCTTTCCTGCACAAGGTTATGAGTTCAGGAATTGGACTACGCGGAAGGGTGATATTCTTTCTTCCAAGCAGGTGGATTCTATCCGTGTCATCGCCGATGAAGATATAGTAGCCGTCTTCTCTCCCAAAATCTGTGTTGTGACCGTCTCCTCGGCCGGAAATGGAGAAGGCGGGCACATATCTCTCGGGCAGGGAGGCAGCTATAACTATGGAGATTCCCTCTTTCTGGAAGCAACCCCCGACAGAGGCAACCTGTTCGGTTATTGGCTTATTTCCACCTCTGTCGTCGGTGTGGACGGGGCTTTGGTGGAAAAGAAATGGGAGGTAACCAACAAATTATTGAAAGAAAGGATTATCGGAGATATGGACATCGTTGCTGTCTTTAACCTCGTTTCCGATGCTTGCCGTCTGCGTGTTTCCTCTTCACTCTCCGGTAAGGGGACGCTCTCCATCTTCTCGCCGCAGATAGGAGAAGTTCTCGGTGTCATTGATACTGCTTTGGCCTACGGCGCTTCCGTTACACTCGATGTCAAAAATCTTGCCGAAGGATATTATGTCACTTGGGTGTCTTCTGCCGGTGCTATTCTTTCCACAGTGAGTCCTTACACTTTCAAATTGAACTCCAGTCGTGACATCATCGCCCGGTTCGCTAACCAATACAGTGTAAGTTTGGAAGTTGAGAAAGGGGGTTCCGTGCTTGGTTTGTCAGGACAATCCTATCCTTATGGCGCACCGGTAAAATTGACGGCTATTCCCGACCCCGGTTACGTGTTCAAGGGTTGGACCATTACCGGCGGTAAAGACCCCGGCGTGTTCACTTCTGAACGTTACGATCTCGTCGTAACGGGGAATACTGCAATAACCGCCGCTTTCTCTCCGCGCAAGTACAGGGTGAGCGCTCTTTCTACGACAGGAGGATACGTGTCAGGTGTGAATGTAGAATATTCGGAATACGAAAACAATACGGTTCTCCACTTGGATGCTATCCCCTATGAAGATTACCGTTTCGTAGGTTGGATAGGCAACAACAATACCATCGTTTCCTCATTGCGGTCATACGACCTCGTTGTTAATGGAGATATATTCCTGACAGCCGTTTTCGTCTTCATAGAAGACCAATACATCGTTGCTTGCAATGAGAACTACGGATCGGTTTCCGAACCCCAACGTTCTTCCGTTTTCGGTTCGGTCACAGCTACTGCGATAGCTAATCCGGGTTACAGTTTCGTTGGATGGTACGATGCGAACGGCCTTTCTGTTTCTACTTCCTCTGAGTTGTCTTTTTCCGGTCCGAGTTCACGCATATACATTGCCCGTTTCGCACCCAGAACAGCTACCGGTAACACTCCCTTGCCGTCTTCGGCAGCCGCTTCCGCACAGGCGTGGTATGCTTCCGGAGCGTTGCATCTGGTCAATCTGGAAGGGGCTGTTGCGGCAATCGTTTCTGTGGGAGGAAAGTCGGTGACAGCTACTTTCCGCATCGGCAGCGATTCGGAAAGTAAGCCCCTCAGCCTGCCCACCGGCATTTACATATTAAAGGCCACGAACGGTAAAGAGAATCTCGTCACGAAGTTTGTTGTCCGGAATGAATGACGGCGCCCGCCTGCCGGATATCGGCAGGCGGTGCGTTTGTGTTCTCAGAATAAAGTTACCGATACTATTATGGAAAGCCTCGACAGAAGAGCCTGCGATGTGGGCGATAAGGAGATTTTGTACTCTAAAACTATCCGTGCGGGGAGGAGAATCTACTACATGGATGTCAAGCGGAACATGCGTGATGACATGTTTGTAGCCATCACTGAAAGCAAGAAAGTACAAGAACGGGATACCGAGCGTGTCGTTTTCGAAAAGCACAAAATATTCCTCTATAAAGAGGATTTTGACCGCTTCATCAACAGCCTCGTCGAAGTAGTTTCTTTCATCCGTTCCAACACCGAAGAAACGGAACAGAACGATACCGAAAGAAGCGAAGCAGTGTGACCGCGACAGGATTCAAACCTGTAACCGGCTGATCCGTAGTCAGCTACTCTATTCAATTGAGCTACGCGGCCTTTTATCGCTTCGTTCGGGCAGCAAAAGTAGCCAATCCAACGAAAACTGCAAATCTTTCCCCGACCTATTTGTTTCCCAAAAGCATTTTACGGAGGCGGTGGAGTGTGTTGAGCGCTTCGAGGGGGGTGAGACTATTGATGTCCAATGCGGCGATATCGTCGCGTAACTGTCCCAACAGCGGGTCGTCAAGTTGAAAGAAGTTCAATTGGTAAGTGTCTTCGGAACCACGATGATTAGGAAGAGTAGGGGAGGAGGCAGGCGTCGGCCGGTGCGATTCGAGGCGAGAGAGAATCTCCTCGGCGCGGTGGAGGATGGATTTGGGAATACCGGCCATGCGCGCCACGTGGATACCGAAACTGTGGGCGCTACCGCCGGGAACGAGTTTCCTCAGGAAGATGACTTTGTTATCTACCTCTTTAACAGATACGTTGTAGTTCCGAATATGCGGAAAGAACTCGGCCATCTCGTTCAATTCGTGGTAATGGGTGGCGAAGAGCGTCTTGGCGCGGGCGGCAGGGACTTCGTGGATGTACTCGACGATAGCTTGAGCGATGGAAAGGCCGTCGTAGGTGCTTGTGCCGCGTCCCAACTCATCGAAGAGAACGAGGCTGCGAGGGGATAAGTTGTTAAGGATACCTGCCGCTTCGTTCATCTCCATCATGAAAGTAGACTCTCCGAGGGAGAGGTTGTCGGAAGCCCCTACGCGGGTGAATATCTTGTCTACAACTCCAATGCGCGCTGATTTGGCAGGGACGAAACTGCCCGTCTGCGCCAGCAGGGTGATAAGCGCCGTTTGCCGAAGCAAGGCCGACTTACCCGCCATGTTCGGACCTGTGATGATGATAATTTGTTGTTCTGTGTCCAAGCGGATATCATTGGCAACATATTCCTGTCCGGCGGGCAACTGCTTTTCTATCACGGGATGACGGCCACCGCAGATATCAAGGATATCCGAATCTTCCACTTCGGGACGGACATAGCCGTTCTCCTGCGCCGTCCGGGCAAAGGAAAGCAAACAATCAAGGCGGGCGGTGAGCTTTGCGTTGGTCAATAGCGACGGCATGTAAGGGAGCAGAGAGGCGACAAGCTCGTTGAAGAGACGCGTCTCAAGCGCAAGGATTTTCTCCTCCGCACCGAGGATTTTCTCCTCATAGCTCTTGAGTTCTTCCGTGATGTAACGTTCCGCACCGACGAGCGTTTGCTTGCGCATCCATTCGGGAGGCACTTTATCCTTATGAGCGTTACGGACTTCAATATAGTAGCCGAAGATGTTGTTGAAAGCGATTTTGAGGGGAATACCTGTCCGTACAATTTCTCGTTGCTGTATCTCCGTGAGATAATCTTTGCCGGAGAAAGCCAGCCGTCGCAGCTCATCCAAGTCCTCATTCACGCCGGAGGCAATGACGCCCCCCTTGTTGATGAACGCCGGCGGATCTTCACTCAGGCAGCGGACAAGGTTCTTAACGACATCCGGGCAAGGGTCGAGTTGTTGGCCGATACGTTGCAGGTTTTGCTCTCCGCTCTCGAGGCAAGCTTGTCGGAGGGGGACGAGCGCTTGGAGGGAGTCTTTGAGCTGAGCTGCTTCGCGTGGAGCGAGGCGGCCGGCAGCCACTTTGGCGGTAAGCCGTTCGAGGTCACCCACCGACCGGAGGCATTGCTCGGTAAGGTTAGAGGCTTCGGAGTTACGGTAATAGTAGTCGGTGACGTCTTGTCGGGTGCGAATACTTTCGACCTCTTTGAGCGGAAACTGTAGCCATCGCCGGAGCAGACGGCCGCCTGGCGGTGAAACGGTACGGTCTACCACACTGAGCAGACTCCGGCCATCGTCGTTCATCGGGGAAACAAGTTCAAGGCTGCGGGTGGTGAAACGGTCGAGCCGCACGTAGCGGTCGTCCTCTAATTTCGATACTCTGGTGATGTGAGCGCTCCTGTGGCAGGTACTTTCGAGGTAGTAAAGGACAGCCCCTGCAGCGCATATCCCTGCCGGCAACCCATCGATACCGAAACCTTTAAGGCTTTCCGTCTCAAAATGTTTGCAGAGGCGTTCATTGGCCGAATCGAAGGCGAATACCCATTCGTCAAGCGTCGTCAGGAGGCAGCGGTTACCGAAAGTCTCTGCGAAGATACGGCCATGCTGTTTTTCGACAAGGATTTCTTTCGGGGAAAAGTTATTGAGGAGTTTATCGGCCGTATCGTTGTTGCCTGCGGCGACGAGGAACTCTCCCGTAGAAACGTCAAGGAACGACAACCCAAGGCCATCCTTACCGAAATGGACGGCGGCGAGGAAGTTGTTTTCTTTGCTTTCGAGGACAGTATCGTTCAGAGCGACACCGGGAGTCACCATTTCGGTCACACCGCGACGCACAAGTTTTTTCGTCGTTTTCGGATCTTCGAGCTGGTCGCAGATGGCTACTTTTTTGCCGGCGCGCACCAATTTTGGCAGATAGGTGTCCAGTGCATGGTGTGGAAATCCGGCCATTTCGGAGAACGATCCTGAAGCGGTTGCTTTACGTGTCAGCACGATACCTGTTATAGCGGCGCCTATGGCGGCATCTTCGCCATACATCTCGTAGAAGTCGCCCACGCGGAAGAGGAGGATAGCTTCCGGATATTTTGCCTTAATAGCAAAATATTGCTTCATTAGGGGAGTCTCTTTCATATATTTGGTATAACTTCGCAGGCGGTAACTTTCGGTAAGGATGTTAGGTAAGAGTTATATCAGAGTAACAATGGCAGAACAGACAAAGGTAACCATTTTGGATAAAGTTGTCGTGCGCTTTTCGGGCGATTCGGGCGACGGTATGCAGTTGAGCGGCAGCATTTTTTCCAACCTCTCGGCAATATTTGGAAACGAGATTTCCACTTTCCCCGATTTTCCCGCCGAGATTCGCGCCCCGCAGGGGTCGCTCAGTGGGGTGTCCGGTTTTCAGGTTCATTTGGGGTCACGCAAGATCTTCACCCCCGGTGACAAGGCTGACGTCCTCGTGGCCATGAACCCCGCCGCCCTCAAGGTGAACGTCAAGTTCCTCAAACCCGATACTATTATCCTTATCGACACCGATTCTTTTCGCAAGAACGATTTGGACAAGGCGCAGTTTCAGACCGAAGAACCTTTCAAAGAATTGGGACTGACGACGCAGCAGGTTGTCGCCGCACCCATCACCTCACTCGTTAAGGAAAGCCTTGCCGAGTTCGGTTTGGATAACAAGACGGCTACCCGTTGCAAGAACATGTTCGCACTCGGATTGGTTTGTTGGCTTTTTGAACGTCCTTTGGAAGAAGCCGTTCACCTGTTGGAAAACAAGTTTGCCAAGAAACCTCTTCTTGTCCGCGCCAACATCAAGGCGCTCACCGACGGCTACAACTACGGTAACAACATTCAGGCCTCCGTTTCCACCTATCGGATCGAAAGCAAGCAAGCTGAACCCGGTTTTTACACTGATGTTAACGGCAACAAAGCTCTCGCTTATGGGTTGATAGCCGCTGCCGAAAAAGCCGGTGTGAAGCTTTTCCTCGGCAGTTACCCCATCACCCCTGCCACCGATATCCTTCACGAGCTTGCCGCTCGAAAGGAGTTAGGTGTTAAGGGTTTGCAGTTTGAAGATGAGATAGCCGGCGTCTGTACCGCCATCGGTGCATCTTTCGCCGGCGCTTTAGGGGTCACCTCCACCTCCGGGCCGGGGCTGGCTTTGAAGAGCGAAGCCATCGGGCTGGCCGTCATGGCAGAGTTGCCGCTCGTCGTGGTGGACGTACAGCGTGGCGGCCCTTCTACAGGATTGCCTACCAAGAGCGAACAGACCGACCTCATGCAAGCTCTCTACGGCCGTAATGGTGAAAGCCCTGCTGTTGTCATCGCTGCTGCAACGCCGACGGATTGTTTCGATGCTGCTTTCTGGGCAGGTAAGCTCGCTATGGAGCACATGACACCTGTTGTACTCCTGAGCGACTCTTTTATCGCTAACGGATCCTCCGCATGGAAGATACCCGACCTCGAAACCTACCCCGCTATTGCCCCCCATTATGTGACCGAATACGCCGGCGATGAGGTCTGGAAGGCCTATCGTCGTGACCCCGATACCCTTGTGCGCTATTGGGCTGTGCCCGGTACCGAAGGCTTCGCCCATCGTATCGGAGGGTTGGAAAAAGACTATACCACCAGCGCCATCTCTACCGATCCCGCTAACCACCAGCGGATGGTCACCACCCGACAGGAGAAAATCGACCGTATCGCCGCCGTCATCCCTCCCCTCGAACTCATCGGGGACCCGGATGCCGACCTCCTCATCGTCGGTTGGGGAGGTACTTATGGACACCTCTGCGAAGCTATGGAAAGTTTGCAGGAGAAAGGACGCAAGGTTGCACTTGCCCACTTCCGTTTCATCAATCCCCTGCCTGCCAACACGGAAGAGATACTCCAAAGCTTCTCCAAAGTCGTTGTTGTCGAACAGAATAACGGACAGTTTGCCAACTATCTCCGCAGTAAGATTGCCGGTTTCAATCCGCACCGTTTCAACCGCGTCAAGGGGCAGCCTTTCGTTGTTGCCCGACTGGTCGAAGAACTCTCCAAATGCTAATATTCATTTTTCAAGCGAGACGATATGAACCCACAAGACTATAAGAGCGATCAGTACGTGCGTTGGTGTCCGGGTTGCGGCGATCATGCAGCCCTCAACTGCCTCCATAAGGCGATGGCCGAGTTGGGTGTCCCGCCGCACAAGATAGCCGTTATCTCCGGTATCGGCTGTTCCTCCCGCCTGCCTTATTATATGAACACTTACGGTTTCCATACCATTCACGGCAGAGCCGCTGCCATTGCTACCGGTGTCAAGACGGCGCGCCCCGACCTGAGCGTCTGGGTTGTTTCCGGTGACGGCGATTGTCTGGCCATCGGCGGCAACCACTTTATCCATGCCATCCGACGCAATGTAAACCTCAACATCGCCCTTTTCAACAACAAGATATACGGCCTCACCAAAGGACAGTATTCACCCACTTCCGAACGCGGTTTTGTTTCCAAAAGTTCTCCCTTCGGAACGGTTGAAGACCCTTTTATCCCCGCCGAATTGGTCTTGGGAGCGCGCGGTAACTTCTTTGCCCGCACTATTGACACCGACTTGGCCAATACAACCGCCCTCTATGCCGCCGCTGCACGACACAAAGGCGCTGCTGTGGTTGAGACCCTCGTGAATTGCGTCATCTTCAACGACGGGGCGCACCGTTCCATCACCGACCGCGAAGTACGTGCCGAGCGTACCATTTTCCTTCGTCATGGCGAGAAAATGCTTTTCGGTAAGGACAATGAGAAAGGCCTCGTCCTTGACGGCCTCAGACTCAAAGCCGTCACCGTTGGTCAGGATGGCTATACTTTGGACGACGTCCTTGTCCACGATGCCCACGAAACCGACCTCACCCTGCACCTGATGCTTGGGCTGATGAAAGGCGACCTCCCGATGGCGCTCGGTGTCATCCGCGACGTTGAATCCCCCTGTTACGATGAGGCTGTGGCCGAACAGATTGAGCAAGTACGCGCTGCCAACCCCGTGCGCTCCTTGCAGGAGTTCCTCATGAAGGGCGAAGTCTGGAAAGTCGGATAAAGTTGCGTTTCCCTTTTAGGGTTTGTGCCGTTTGGAGAGTTCCCGAGCCAGATCTTCGATGCGCAGGCCTTTGGCGGTCAGGAGTACGGTCAGGTGGTAGATAAGGTCGGCCGCCTCGTATATCAGGCGGCTATCCGACCCGTTCGTCGCTTCTATCACCGTTTCTACGGCCTCCTCACCTACTTTCTGCGCCATGCGGTTCAGGCCGTCGGCAAAAAGTTGCGTGGTGTATGAGCCGGCAGGCATTTCCGCTTTACGGCGGGCGATGAAGTCCTGCAAGGTAGAAAGGAAGAAGATGTCACCATCGTTCTGCTCACCGAAACACGTGTCCGCTCCCGTGTGGCAGGTTGGGCCGGCGGGAACGGCTTGGATGAGCAATGTATCGCTGTCGCAATCCGTCCGCACTTCCACTACCCGCAAAGTGTTTCCGCTCGTTTCCCCTTTTGTCCAGAGGCAGTTACGTGTCCTGCTGTAGAACGTCACCAATCCCGATTCCATCGTGATGCGGTAAGCGTCTTCGTTCATAAAACCCAACATCAGCACCCGACGGGTGTTGTTGTCCTGTACGATAGCGGGAACTAATCCGCCCAATTTCTCAAAATCCAACGATACGGCCATTTTGTTCTTTTTGTTGTCCATGCAAACATCCCTCTCAGAGGATACCCTTAGTGGTGGGCAATTCATAACGATAGATATCGCGGCGGACTGCCATCCGCAGGGCGCGCGCCAAGGCTTTGAAGATACCCTCTATTTTATGGTGTTCGTTTGTCCCTTCGGAGCGTATGTGCAGGTTCATCATGGCTGCGTCGCTCAAACTCTTGAAGAAATGCGGGAACATCTCCGTCGGCACGTCGCCGACACGTTCCCTGGCGAAAGCTGCCTGCCACTCCAACCATGGGCGGCCGCCGAAGTCTAATGCCACGAGCGCCAGACAGTCGTCCATAGGCAAGGCATAACCGTAACGCTCAATGCCGCGCTTGTCGCCCAATGCCTGCCGCAGGGCTTCGCCCAATGCCAGAGCGGTATCTTCCATAGTATGATGTTCATCGACGTGCAAGTCTCCTGTCACGTGGATGGAGAGATCGAAACCTGCATGTCGCCCGATTTGATCCAACAGGTGGTCAAACATTCCCAAGCCCGTTGCCACTTCCGTTCGGCCTGTCCCATCAAGGTTCAGAACGATATGGATGTCCGTTTCTTTCGTCTTTCGGTGTATCGTAACCGTCCGTTCGCCGGCGTAGAGAAACTCCGCCACGCGATCCCAGTCGTCCGTTACCAATGCGGGAGAACTAACCCCTGCGGGGATATCGGCCGGCGGATGTTTTAACAGAATGGCTTGTGTCCCCAGATTGGTTGCCAGCTCGACGTCCGTCCAACGGTCGCCGATGACGTAGCTGTTCGTCAGGTCGTAGTCCCCCGTCAGGTATTCCGTCAGCATCCCCGTACCCGGTTTGCGCCGTGGCGAACGGTCTTCGGGGCGTGAGTCATCAATAAAAACCTTGTCGAAACGGATGCCTTCACCTTCCAATGTCCGCAGTATGATGCTGTGACAACGGTCAAAAGATGCTCGCGGGAAAGTCGGTGTTCCCAGTCCGTCCTGATTGCTGACCATGACGAACTCGAAATCCGTATGTTGGCGCAGGAAGTAGAGGTTTCGGATCACTTTGGGATAGAAGACAATGAGCGCAGGGTCGTCCAACTGCTCGGTCACCGGCACTTCCTGTACCAACGTCCCGTCCCGATCAATAAACAAAGCCCGTTTCTTCATTGCCTTCGGCTGCTCAGAACAGCCATGCTGCCGTGAGAGACCATCCTCGATCTTTCCCCTTGAGGAGTTTCGCGGCGTCCACTGTCTGCTCGTTGTAATTATCCGTCAGCCCAAGGCTGTAGTTCAGCCCCACCTGCAGGTGTTTCAGTAACTCTACGCCACCGCCAAAATCCCAACCCATCTGGAAACTTTTCGTCTTGAGAGAGTGCAGTGTCTCCTTCACTTCTTCTTTCACCTCGTTGCCGGAGAGCGGAAAACCGAAATAAGGCCCCGTGGCCAGAAACAACTTGGCCATTGGTATACCCACTTTCCATTTCCCGTGGATAGGCGCTTCTATCTGCCCTCCATTCTTATTGGAATAGACGATGGCCGCATCCGCACCGATACCGAACA
>JAITAD010000040.1 GCA_031284275.1 Tannerellaceae bacterium | reverse complement strand
ACACCCACCCGAAAGCCCCGCAGTAAGGTTGAGTAAACGGTTCGGAGGAATCGTTGAAGACTATAACAGGTAAGGCAACCACATAGCATAAATACGCAATGAGAAAGGCAAAACCAAAGAAGAGGCAGATATTGCCCGATCCCGTCTACGGAGACGTGAAAGTCACACGCTTCGTAAACCATTTGATGTACGACGGCAAGAAGAGTACGGCATTCACCATCTTCTACACCGCCCTCGACAACGTCAAAAAGAAATTGCCCAACGAAGAGAAGACGCCCCTCGACATCTGGAAAGCGGCTCTCGACAACATCACTCCGCAGGTAGAGGTTAAGTCCCGTCGTGTCGGTGGCGCCACCTTTCAGGTACCTACCGAGATTCGCCCCGAACGTAAGGAATCCGTTTCCATGAAGAACCTGATCCTCTACGCCCGTAAGCGCGGAGGAAAGACTATGGCCGACAAGCTCTCCGCCGAGATCGTAGACGCTTTCAACAATCAGGGCGGCGCTTTCAAACGCAAGGAAGACATGCACCGTATGGCCGAAGCTAACCGTGCCTTTGCCCATTTCCGTTTTTGATGATTAGGGGAGGAAGAGTGTAGATATCCAAAGGAAAATGGCAACAAAAGCAGACGAACAACTCCGTTTTACCCGTAATATCGGCATCATGGCGCACATTGATGCCGGTAAGACGACCACGTCCGAACGTATCCTGTTCTATACAGGGCTGACCCATAAGATCGGCGAAGTCCATGACGGCGCCGCTACCATGGATTGGATGGAACAGGAACAGGAACGCGGCATCACCATCACCTCCGCCGCAACGACAACTTTCTGGAACTATAAAGACGAGAAATACAAAATCAACCTCATCGACACCCCGGGGCACGTCGATTTCACCGTCGAAGTGGAACGATCCCTGCGTGTCCTGGATGGCGCCGTAGCTACTTTCTGTGCTGTCGGAGGCGTTGAGCCGCAGTCCGAAACCGTTTGGCGGCAGGCAGATAAGTACAACGTACCCCGTATCGGGTATGTCAATAAGATGGACCGTTCCGGCGCAAACTTCTTCGAGGTCGTCCGCCAGATTAAGGACGTCCTCGGCGCTGCACCCTGCCCCATACAGATACCCATCGGCGCCGAAGAACGTTTCAAAGGTGTCATCGACCTCATTACCATGAAGGCCATCTATTGGCACGATGAGACTATGGGCGCCGAATACTCCATCGAAGATGTCCCTGCCGACCTCCTCGCCGAAGCCGAAGAATGGCGCGATAAGATGCTTGAAACCGTCGCCGAGCATGACGACGTCCTCATGGAGAAGTACTTCGACAAGCCCGAGACCATCGACGAAAGCGACATCAAGCGCGCCCTGCGTACCGCTACGTTGGCTATGACTATCAATCCTATCATCTGCGGGTCATCGTTTAAGAATAAAGGTGTGCAGACGCTCCTTGATGCGGTTTGCGCCTATCTTCCCAGTCCTTCAGACACCACCGCTATCGAAGGCGTCGAGCCCGATTATCCCGACAAGGTCGTCGTGCGTAAACCTCTTTTCGAGGAACCCCTCACCGCACTCGCTTTTAAGATTGCTACCGACCCTTACGTAGGCCGACTCTGCTTTTTCCGTGTTTATTCGGGTAAGATCGAAGCCGGTTCATATGTCCTCAATACACGATCGGGTAAGAAAGAGCGCATCTCCCGACTTTTCCAGATGCACTCCAACAAGCAGAACCCTATGGAAGTCATCGGCTGCGGAGACATCGGCGCCGGTGTAGGTTTCAAAGACATCCGTACCGGTGACACGCTCTGTGCCGAACAGCATCCCATCACCCTTGAGTCTATGGAGTTCCCCGAGCCGGTCATCGGTATCGCCGTCGAACCCAAGACACAGAAGGACCTCGACAAACTCAGTCAAGGTCTTGCCAAGCTCGCCGAAGAAGATCCCACTTTCCGTGTCCAGACGAACGAAGATACGGGACAGACGGTCATCAGCGGTATGGGTGAGTTGCATCTTGATATCATCGTCGATCGTTTGCGTCGTGAGTTTAAGGTCGAATGTAACCAAGGGCGTCCGCAGGTGACCTACAAGGAAGCCATTACTCAAACCGTCGAGTTGCGCGAGCTTTACAAGAAGCAGACCGGTGGTCGCGGTAAGTTCGCCGATATCATCGTCCGCGTAGGCCCCGGCGACGAGGACTTTGACGGCGCTTTGCAGTTCGTCGACGAAGTCAAAGGCGGGAACATCCCCAAGGAGTTCATCCCCTCTGTTCAGAAAGGTTTCGATAAAGCAATGAAGAACGGTGTGCTTGCCGGCTATCCGCTCGACAAGTTGAAAGTCACCCTCATTGACGGTTCTTTCCACAGCGTGGACTCTGACCAGCTCTCTTTCGAGATAGCTGCCATACAGGCTTTCAAGAACGCTTGTGTCAAAGCATCTCCTGTCTTGCAGGAGCCGATTATGAAGATTGAGGTCGTCACGCCCGAAGAAAGCATGGGTGACGTTATAGGCGACCTGAACAAACGCCGCGGGCAGGTCGAAGGCATGGAGTCGAGCCGTACGGGAGCGCGCATCGTAAAAGCCAAAGTGCCGCTGGCCGAGACTTTCGGATACGTCACCGCCTTGCGTACCATCACCTCGGGAAGGGCAACCTCATCGATGCAGTTCTCCCACTACGCACAGGTATCCTCCGCCATTGCGCGGCAAGTTCTCACCGAAGTTCAGGGAAGGGTTGATTTGATAAAGTAAAAAGCACAGACAGCAATGAGCCAGAAAATCAGGATTAAGTTGAAGTCTTACGACTACTCGCTCGTAGACAAGTCAGCCGACAAGATCGTAAAGACCGTCAAGGTGACCGGCGCTACCGTCAATGGCCCCATACCGCTCCCCACCCACAAACGGATATTCACCGTCAATCGTTCGACGTTCGTCAATAAGAAGTCACGCGAACAGTTCGAACTCTCCTCCTACAAAAGACTGATCGACATCTACAGTTCAACATCCAAGACAGTGGATGCACTCATGAAGCTGGAGTTGCCCAGTGGAGTGGAAGTAGAGATCAAGGTGTGAACATAAAAAGCATAGAGAGATGCCCGGATTATTAGGAAAGAAAATCGGAATGACCTCCGTATTCAGCGAGGAAGGCAAGAGCCTCCCCTGTACGGTTATTGAGGTAGGTCCTTGTGTCGTCACCCAAGTGAAGACCGTTGAGAAAGACGGTTATCAGGCCGTGCAACTGGGTTTTGAAGACAAGAAAGAGAAACACACCGGCAAGCCTGAGTTAGGGCACTTCCAAAAGGCCGGCGTAACGCCTAAGAAGCATTTGGCGGAGTTTCGCGGTTTTGACAATGCCAGCCTTGGGGACGTCCTTACCGTAGGGCTTTTTGAGAATACCGGCTTCGTCGATGTCGTCGGTACCTCTAAGGGTAAAGGCTTTCAGGGCGTCGTTAAACGTCATGGTTTCGGCGGTGTCGGTCAAAGTACGCACGGGCAGCACAATCGCTTGCGCGCCCCCGGTAGCATCGGCGCCTGCTCGTACCCCGCTAAAGTTTTCAAAGGCACACGTATGGCCGGACAGATGGGTAACGCACGCGTCACCGTCCAGAACCTTGAGGTCGTTAAGGTCATCCCCGAACACAACATCCTTTTGGTCAAAGGCTCCGTTCCCGGCGCCAAAGGTTCAATCTTATTAATACAAAAGTGATGGAACTCAGCATATTCAATATAAAAGGCGAAGATACAGGCCGTAAGGCTGTCCTGAGTGACAGCATCTTCGGCATTGAGCCGAATGACCACGCTATCTACCTCGACGTCCGTCGGCATATGGCCAACCGTCGCCACGGGACGCACAAATCCAAAGAACGTAGCGAGATATCCGGCAGTACACGCAAGCTTATTCGCCAGAAAGGCGGCGGTGGGGCACGCCGAGGCGACATCAACTCCCCTGTGCTCATCGGCGGGGGGCGTGTCTTCGGGCCACGTCCGCGCGATTACAGTTTCAAGCTCAATAAAAAGGTCAAAATCCTCGCCCGCAAATCGGCATTGGCTTCTAAGGCGCAGGAAAACGCTATCATCGTCGTCGAAGACTTCACCCTTGAAGCACCTCGTACGAAAGACTTTATCGCCATCACCCAAAACCTGCACCTCGAAAGCAGGAAGGTGCTCTTCGTCCTCTCCGAAAGCGACAAAACCGTATATTTGTCGGCTCGCAACTTGCCGAAAACTAAAGTAGTCGCCCTCTCGGAACTCAACACTTACAGTATCTTGGACAACACAGGTCTGGTACTCACCGAGAGCACGGTAGCCGCTATTGAAAAACTGTTCATCAAAGAATAAGGAGAAGACAGAGATGGGAATTATTATCAAACCAATTGTGACGGAAAAGGTGACTGCCATCACCGCCAAGTTCCCCAATCGCTTCGCTTTCCGTGTCATCCCCGACGCTAACAAGATCGAAATCAAGGAGGCCGTGCAGGACACCTACGGTGTCACCGTCAAAAGTGTCAATACCATTAACTACAGCGGAAAGAACAAACGTCGGTACACCCGTGCAGGACTTATCCGCGGTAAGCAGCCAGCTTATAAGAAGGCCATCGTCACATTGAAGGAAGGGGAAACCATCGATTTCTTCAGCAACATCTAACGAGCTATGGGAATACGCAAACTCAAGCCCACAACGCCTGGGCAAAGACACAAAATTATCGGTACTTTTGAGGAACTTACCGCTCAAAAACCGGAAAAATCGCTCGTCGTCGGGAAACGGCGTAGCGGCGGGCGAAACAATACCGGTAAGATGACCATGCGCTATATCGGCGGTGGACACAAGAAACGTTACCGTTTCATTGACTTTAAGCGTAACAAGGACGGCGTACCCGCCCGCGTCAAGACCATCGAATACGACCCCAACCGTACCTCGCGCATAGCGTTGCTCTATTACGCCGACGGCGCCAAGAGCTATATCGTCGCACCCAATGGCTTGTCTGTCGGTCAGACTGTCGTTTCAGGTAAGGAAGTTCCCCCCGAAGTAGGCAACACCCTTCCCTTGGCCAATATCCCCGTAGGTACGGTCATCCACAACATCGAACTCCGTCCCGGACAGGGCGCCAAGATGGTACGTTCCGCCGGAGTCTTCGCACAACTCACCTCCAAGGAAGGTGACTATGCCATCGTCAAGATGCCTTCCGGCGAAACCCGTAAGATACTTGCCGCCTGTAAGGCTACCATCGGCAGTGTCGGTAACTCTGACCACGCATTGGAAAAATCCGGCAAGGCCGGCCGTTCACGCTGGTTAGGCCGTCGGCCTCATAACCGTGGCGTGGTCATGAACCCCGTCGATCACCCCATGGGCGGTGGCGAAGGACGTGCCTCCGGTGGACACCCCCGTTCCCGCAAAGGCCTCTATGCAAAGGGCTTGAAGACGCGTTCTCCCAAGAAGCAGTCTTCCAAGTATATCATCGAAAGGAGAAAGAAGTAACCCGATAATAAGAAAATTATGAGTCGTTCGCTGAAAAAAGGCCCCTATATCAGTGTGAAACTGGAGAAGAAAGTCCTGTCCATGAACGAGTCAGGGAAGAAAAGCGTCGTCAAGACTTGGGCGCGCGCTTCCATGATATCCCCCGACTTCGTAGGGCATACCATTGCCGTTCACAACGGTAACAAGTTCATCCCCGTTTTCATCACCGAGAACATGGTAGGCCATAAGTTGGGAGAGTTTTCACCGACGCGTACATTCCGAGGACACGCCGGCAACAGGAAGAAATAAGCCCACGACGGACGATACACAAACTGAGCAAGCAGTAAAGAAACATATACCATGGGAGCAAGAAAGAGACTCTCCGCCGAAGCACGGAAAGAGGCCAAAACAGAACAGTACTTTGCCAAACTGCGCAACGTGCCGACATCGCCCCGCAAGATGCGGTTGGTGACCGATATGATAAGCGGAATGGAAGTGTTCCGCGCCTTGGGCGTCCTCAAGTTCTCCAACAAGGAAGCTGCCGCCCGCGTCGAGAAACTTCTCCGTTCGGCTATTGCCAACTGGGAACAGAAAAACGAACGTAAGGCCGAAGCGGGACAACTCTACGTTTCTTCCGTCTTCACCGATGTTGCTACGACCCTCAACCGTATGCGGCCGGCGCCGCGCGGCCGTGGTTTTCGGGTGCGTAAACGCTCGAACCACGTCACGCTCTTTGTAAATGCCAAGGATAACAACGATAATCAAGCCAATTAAATGGGACAGAAAGTTAATCCGGTGAGCAACCGTTTGGGTATCATTCGCGGTTGGGACTCCAATTGGTACGGCGGCAAACATTATGGCGAGACGCTCCTTGAGGACAGCAAAATCCGTAAGTACCTCAATGCCCGTTTGGCCAAAGCCAGTGTTTCGCGCATCATTATCGAGCGGACGCTCAAGCTTGTCACCATTACCGTTTGTTCATCACGTCCGGGGTTGATCATCGGGAGAGGCGGGCAGGAAGTCGATAAGCTCAAGGAAGAGTTGAAGAAGATTACCGACAAGGAAATCCAAATCAACATCCATGAAGTCAAACGCCCCGAGCTTGACGCCGTCATCGTTGCCAATAACATCGCCCGCCAATTGGAAGGCAAGATAGCCTATCGCCGTGCTGTCAAGATGGCCATCGCCTCTACCATGCGCATGGGCGCCGAAGGTATCAAGATACAGATATCCGGCCGTCTGAACGGCGCCGAAATGGCACGCTCCGAAATGTACAAGGAAGGGCGTACGCCTCTCCATACCTTTCGTGCCGATATCGACTACGCTCTGGGCGAAGCCCTCACCAAGGTAGGCCTTCTTGGCGTCAAGGTATGGATTTGCCGCGGAGAGATTTACGGCAAACGTGACCTTTCCCCCTCTTTCGCCGCACAGAAAGAAACTCGACGGGGTGACTTCTCCGGCGGGGGCTATGGACGTGACCGTGGGGACCGCGATTCTCGCGACAGGGACGGCGGAGGGCGCGGCGATCGCGACCGTCGCCACGATCGGGGAGGCGACCGCAGGAAGAAGAAAAATCGTTAATCCTTAGAAAACAAAGGAAATGTTACAGCCTAAGAAGACCAAGTTCAGGAGGATGCAGAAAGGCCGCATGAAGGGCGAAGCCCAACGTGGCCATCAGCTCGCTTTCGGATCCTTCGGAATCAAGTCATTGCAAAGCAAATGGGTCACAGGCCGGCAGATTGAAGCCGCCCGTATCGCCGTCACGCGGCATATGCAACGTCAGGGACAGGTATGGGTACGTATCTTCCCCGACAAGCCCATCACCAAGAAGCCTGCCGAAGTGCGTATGGGGAAAGGTAAAGGTAATCCCGAAGGGTTTGTAGCCCCCGTTACGCCGGGTCGTATCCTTTTCGAGATCGAAGGCGTTCCTTTCGATATCGCTAAGGAAGCCTTGCGTCTGGCCGCCCAGAAGCTCTCTGTGACTACCAAGTTCATTGTCAGGAGAGACTATGACTATCAAAATCAAAACATCTGATACCCATGAAGATAGCTGAAATAAAAGAGTTAAGCACCAAGGAACTGCTCGAACGGGTGGACGCCGAAGTAGCGGCTCACACCCAGAAGCGTCTCAATCACGCCATCTCGCCCCTGGCCAATCCGTCCGAACTCAGAGAACAGCGTAAAACGATCGCGCGCATCAAGACCGTTTTGCGGCTCAGAGAACTAAACAGCAAACAATGACCCCCATGGAAACGAGAAATCTCAGGAAAGAGCGTACCGGCGTTGTGACGAGCAACAAGATGACCAAAACCATCACCGTTGCCGTCAAGTGGAAGGAAAAGCATCCTATCTACGGGAAGTTCATCAACAAGACGAAGAAATACCACGCCCACGACGAAAAGAATGAGTGTGGCATCGGCGATACCGTCCGAATTATGGAGACCCGCCCCCTGAGCAAAACCAAGAGGTGGCGGCTGACACAAATCATCGAAAGAGCCAAGTGATATGATACAACAAGAATCCCGATTGGTGGTGGCCGATAACAGCGGAGCCAAAGAAGTTTTATGTATCCGTGTGCTCGGTGGCACAGGGAGGCGTTACGCTTCCGTAGGAGATATCATCGTCGTTGCCGTCAAGAGCGCCATCCCCTCAAGCGAAGTCAAGAAAGGGTCTGTTTCCAAGGCCGTCGTCGTTCGGACGAAGAAAGAGATTCGCCGTCAGGACGGTTCTTATATCCGCTTCGACGACAACGCTTGTGTCCTCCTCAATCCCGCAGGAGAAATACGCGGGAGTCGTATCTTCGGGCCTGTAGCCCGTGAGTTGCGTGCCACGAACATGAAAATCGTTTCTCTCGCCCCCGAGGTGCTATAATCGTCAAAACGTCAGCAGAATGAGTAAACTACATATCCGGAAAGGCGATGAAGTCTTCGTCAATGCCGGCGAAAGCAAGGGCCAGAAAGGCCGTGTCTTGCGTGTCCTGGTGAAGGAGAATCGTGCCATCATCGAGGGCGTCAACTTGGTAAGCAAGCACACCAAGCCCAGCGCCAAGTTCCCCCAAGGCGGGATAGAAAAGAAAGAAGCCCCCATTCATCTGTCCAACCTCAACGTGGTAGACCCTAAGACGGGGAAACCTACGCGTATCGGACGCCGATTGAATGAGGCAGGGAAGTCAGTACGTTACGCAAAAAAATCCGGGGAGGAGATAAAATCATGAGTACAGCAGCCAATCTGAAAAAGGAGTATAAAGACAGGATCGTCCCCGCTCTGGTCGGTGAGTTCGGATACAAATCCGTCATGCAGGTACCTGTCCTGAAGAAGATAGTCGTCAATCAGGGTTTGGGTATCGCCACCGCCGACAAAAAAATCATCGAAGTGGCTATCAACGAGCTGACGACCATCACCGGCCAGAAAGCTGTTGCCACCTTGTCTCGGAAGGACATATCCAACTTCAAGGTGCGTAAGAAGATGCCCATCGGCGTGATGGTCACCCTGCGCCGCGAGCAGATGTACGAGTTTCTGGAACGCCTCATCCGTGTGGCGCTTCCGCGTATCCGTGACTTTCGTGGCATTGAGTCCAAGCTTGACGGCAAAGGTAACTACACCCTTGGCATACAGGAGCAAATCATCTTCCCGGAAATAAATATTGACGGCATAGCCCGCATATTGGGAATGAATATTACTTTTGTGACCTCTGCGAAAACAGATGAGGAAGGCTATGCGCTGCTTCGGGAGTTCGGGTTGCCTTTCAAAAACATAAAGAGAGGATAAAACGAGATATATGGCAAAAGAATCAATGAAAGCCCGTGATGTGAAGCGGGCGAAAATGGTTGCCAAGTTCGCCGCCAAACGTGCGCAACTCAAGAAAGAGGGAAACTACGAGGCGTTGCAGGCTCTCCCCCGTAACGCTTCGCCTGTGCGGTTGCACAATCGGTGCAGTATTACCGGACGCCCCAAGGGATACGTTCGGCAGTTCGGTATCTCTCGCATACAGTTTCGGGAGATGGCTTCCAGCGGGTTGATCCCCGGAGTGAAGAAAGCAAGTTGGTAGTGAACGGATTAAATATTGTCCCGATGTGCGGGATCAATTTAACACCTGAATAGAAATGACAGACCCTATTGCAGATTACCTGACACGGTTAAGAAACGCCATTCAAGCGCAGCACCGAGTGGTGGAAATCCCTGCTTCGAACCTGAAAAAGAAGATCACCGAAATCCTCTTCGAGAAGGGGTATATCCTCAACTTTAAGTTCGTTGACGAAGGCCCGCAAGGGCATATCAAAGTCGCCTTGAAATACGACAGTATTAACAGGGTAAGCGCCATCAAGAAGTTAGACAGGATATCGCGTCCCGGCCTGCGGAAATACGTCGGTTACAAGGACCTGCCCCGTGTCCTCAACGGCTTGGGTATCGCCATCCTCTCCACCTCACAAGGGGTGATGACGGACAAGGAAGCGCGCGATTTGAAAATCGGCGGCGAAGTCCTGTGCTACATATACTAAACCGAAGGAGGAACGAGAAATGTCAAGGATAGGAAAGCAACCCATACCCGTGCCTGCCGGCGTGAAGGTCACTATTGAAGGCGGCCGCGTGACCGTCAAAGGACCCAAAGGTGAACTCTCTCAGGAAGTGCATCCCGATATCACTGTGGTTTTCGACAATGGTATCATCGAACTGAAGCGCCCGGATGACGAACGTCGTCACCGCGCCCTCCATGGTCTTTACCGTGCTTTGTTGAACAATATGGTCGTCGGTGTTTCCGAAGGTTTCCGCAAGGAATTGGAACTCGTCGGCGTAGGTTATCGCGTCAGCAACGCAGGGCAACTTTTAGACTTGTCTCTGGGTTACACCCACAACATTTACCTCATGCTACCCTCCGAAGTGAAGGTCGAAACCAAAACCGAGCGAAATAAGAATCCCCTTATCATCCTCGAATCCGCCGACAAGCAGCTCATCGGGCAGGTGTGCGCCAAGTTGCGCTCTTTCCGCAAGCCTGAGCCGTACAAGGGCAAGGGTGTTCGTTTCGTAGGCGAAATAGTACGGAGAAAGTCAGGCAAGTCTGCCGGTAAGTAATTTGTAAACAGCGCAGTCATGACACAGAAAGAAGCCAGAAGGCTGAAAATAAAGAAGAGTATACGGGGCAAAATCTCCGGCACTTCCGAACGCCCACGGTTGAGCGTTTTCAGGAGTAACAAGCAGATATATGCCCAAGTGATAGACGATACGAAGGGACGGACCCTCGCTGCCGCCTCATCGTTGAAGTTGGAAGAGCAGCTTCCCAAGAAGGAGCAGGCCGCCCGCGTAGGCGAACGGATAGCCCAAAGTGCGCAGGAAGCCGGCATACAGGCCGTCGTCTTCGACCGTAACGGATATCTGTATCACGGCAGAGTAAAAGAGTTGGCAGAAGCAGCCCGCAAAGGAGGCCTTAAATTTTAAGCAAGATGGTGATAGGAGGAGTTTACAACAAGGTTAAGACAACCAGCGATTTGGAACTGAAAGACCGGCTCGTCGCAATAAACCGTGTCACGAAAGTAACCAAGGGGGGGCGTACGTTCAGCTTCGCCGCTATTGTCGTCGTCGGTAACGAAGACGGTATCGTCGGTTGGGGTTTAGGTAAAGCCGGCGAAGTGACGACAGCTATCGCCAAAGGTGTAGAGGCTGCCAAAAAGAACCTCGTCAAGGTGCCCGTTCACAAGGGTACTATCCCTCACGAGCAGATAGCCAAGTTTGGCGGCGCACGCGTACTCATCCGTCCGGCGACGCACGGTACGGGCGTGAAAGCCGGCGGCGCCATGCGCGCCGTGCTTGAGAGTGTCGGTATCACCGACGTCTTGGCCAAATCGAAAGGGTCCTCCAACCCGCACAATCTGGTTAAAGCGACAATCGTCGCCCTTTGTGAGTTGAGAAACCCCCTCATGGTAGCACAAAACAGGGGTATCTCCGTAGAAAAAGTATTCAAGGGTTAAGCCGAAGATAACACACACACATGGCAACATTGAAAATAAAGCAAGTCAGAAGCCGTATACGCTGTCCCAAAGATCAGAAACGGACGCTTGACGCTCTCGGATTGAGAAAGCTCAACCGTACGGTCGAACACGAAGACTCTCCTGCCATTCGCGGCATGGTTGAGAAAGTGAAGCATTTGGTTACGGTGATACAGTAACATTAAGAAATCAGGAAACGATATGAACCTGTCAAGTTTGAAACCGGCGGAAGGTTCCACCAAGGTGCGGAAGAGGATCGGACGCGGTCCGGGATCGGGATTGGGCGGTACTTCCACCAGAGGGCATAAGGGCGCTAAGTCACGTTCCGGTTACTCGCAGAAGATCGGATTCGAAGGCGGCCAGATGCCTATCCAACGCCGTTTGCCGAAGTTCGGCTTCAAGAGCCTTAACCGTGTAGAATACAAAGCCATCAACCTCTCCACCCTGCAAGAGCTTATTGATGCGCAGCAACTCACAAGGGTCAGCATTGACGATTTGCGGGGCGCCGGCTTTATCTCCAAGTCGCAGTTGGTCAAGATTCTCGGCAACGGAGAACTGACAGCCAAAGTCGAAGTCGAAGCCCATGCCTTTTCCAAGAGCGCAGAGGCTGCTATTCAGGCCGCCGGCGGAACGGCCGTAAAGCTGTAGGTCATGAGATTCATAACAACGCTTACCAACATCTGGAAGATTGAGGAACTCCGCAAGCGTATCCTCACCACGTTATTTTTCGTTGCCGTATACCGTTTCGGGACATATGTGGTTATTCCCGGTGTTGATCCCCACTCTCTGACCGCCCTGCAAGAGCAGACGGCCGGAGGTTTGCTCGCCTTGTTGGACATGTTTTCCGGTGGCGCTTTCGCCAATGCCTCTGTTTTCGCTCTCGGTATCATGCCCTATATCTCCGCCTCCATCTTCATGCAGTTGGCGGCTATGGCCGTCCCCTCCATGCAAAAGATGCAGCGCGAAGGGGAAAGCGGCCGGCGGAAGATCAATCAGTGGACGCGTTACCTGACCGTAGCCATACTCATGTTTCAAGGCCCGACCTATCTGGTGAACCTCAGCGTACAGTTGCGTGCCGTCGGCGCCTCGCTTCCGGGAGGTATTTTCTTCTCCATCTACGCCACCATCATCATGGCTGCCGGCAGTATGTTCGTCCTTTGGTTAGGCGAACGCATTACCGACAAGGGTATAGGTAACGGTATTTCTTTCATTATCCTTGTGGGTATCATCGCCCGCCTCCCACACTCCCTCTTTCAGGAGTTCATTTCGCGTACCAGCGAAACTACCGGTGGGTTGGTGATGTTCCTTTTCGAGATACTCATCCTGTTGCTTGTCATTGCCGGCGCCATCATGCTCGTGCAAGGCGTCCGTAAAGTGCCCGTACAGTATGCCAAGCGTATAGTCGGCGGCAAGCAGCTCGGCGGTGCGCGGCAGTACATCCCTCTGAAGGTGAATGCCGCCAACGTGATGCCTATCATTTTCGCTCAAGCCATCATGTTCATTCCCATATCCATCATGGGGTTCACTTCGCAGGAAGTCAGCCCGTTTTGGAGCGCTTTCATGGACAACACAGGCTTCTGGTACAACTTCGTTTTCTTCGTCCTCATCCTCCTCTTCACCTATCTCTATACTGCCATCACCGTCAATCCCACCCAGATGGCCGACGATTTGAAGCGTAACAACGGCTTTATCCCCGGCGTCAAACCCGGGAAGTCCACTAAGGACTATCTTGACGTCATCATGGACCGTATCACCCTTCCCGGCGCTATCTTCCTTGGCCTGATAGCAATCATGCCTGCGTTTGCCCGCTTGTTGGGTATCAGTATGTCTTTCTCGCAGTTCTTCGGAGGGACGTCGTTGCTGATTCTTGTCGGCGTGGTACTTGATACCCTGCAACAGATAGAAAGTCACCTGCTGATGCGTCACTACGACGGGCTGTTGAAATCCGGTAAGATTAAAGGACGTACAGGCGTTTGATGAGGCAATGATTTTTCTGAAAACAGATGAGGAGTTGGAATTGATGTGGGAAGCAAATCAATTGGTAGGTAAGACGCTCGGGGAGCTGGCCAAGCACGTCGCCCCCGGCGTTTCCACACGTCAATTAGACACTGTGGCGGAGACGTTCATCCGCGACCACGGCGCCACGCCAGCTTTCTTGGGTTACAACGGTTTTCCCGCCTCTATCTGTACTTCGGTGAACGATCAAGTGGTGCACGGTATACCTTCCGACAAGACTGTCCTCCAAGAAGGTGACGTCATTTCCATCGACTGCGGGACGACGTGGAAAGGGTTTACCGGCGACTCTGCCTATACTTTCTGTGTCGGCGATGTCCCTCCCGAAGTCATGCGCCTGCTCAAGGCCACCAAGAAATCCCTCTATCTGGGTATCAGTCAGGCTGTAGAAGGTAAGCGTGTCGGTGATATCAGCCATGCCGTACAATCCTATTGCGAATCGAAAGGTTACACCGTCGTTCGAGAACTGACCGGGCACGGTATCGGGCGCAACATGCACGAAGAACCCGATGTACCTAATTTCGGCCGCGCCGGTCAGGGCGAGAAGTTGCGCAACGGTATGTGTATCTGCATCGAGCCGATGATCAATCAGGGGCATAAGAACGTCGTCTTCGAGAAAGACGGATGGACGGTGCGTACCAAAGACCGGAAATGCTCTGCCCATTACGAACATTGCGTCGCCGTCCGTCCCGAAGGGCCGCGCATCCTCTCCTCTTTCGCCTTTGTGGAGGACGTACTCGGAAGTAAAGCGATATGATATGGCCAAGCAGACAGCGATAGAACAGGACGGAACCATTATCGAAGCTTTGTCGAATGCAATGTTTCGCGTGGAGTTGGAGAATGGGCACGAGATAACCGCCCATATCTCCGGTAAGATGCGCATGCACTATATACGGATACTGCCGGGGGATAAGGTGAAGGTCGAAATGTCTCCTTACGACTTGTCGAAGGGACGGATATCTTTCAGATACAAATGAATAAACGATACGAGATATGAAAGTCAGAGCATCATTGAAGAAGCGTACTCCCGAGTGCAAGATCGTCAGGAGAAAGGGGCGTCTGTATGTCATCAACAAGAAAAACCCCAAGTTCAAGCAACGCCAAGGTTAAAAGTAAACACAAACAAGAATAAAGTTGGAATATGGCTGTACGTATAGTCGGTGTCGATTTGCCTCAGAATAAGCGAGGCGAGATAGCGTTGACCTACATCTACGGGATAGGTCGCAGTGCCGCGAACAGCGTCCTCAAAAAGGCCGGTGTGGATCGTGACATCAAGGTGAAAGATTGGACGGATGAGCAGGCCGCCAAAGTGCGCGAAGTTATCGGCGCAGAGTTCAAGGTCGAAGGTGACCTCCGCTCGGAAGTGCAGTTGAACATCAAGCGACTCATGGACATCGGTTGCTATCGCGGCGTACGGCATCGTATCGGCCTGCCCCTGCGCGGACAAAGCACCAAGAATAACGCCCGTACCCGTAAGGGCAAGAAGAAGACCGTTGCAAACAAGAAGAAAGCTACCAAATAAGTAACGAATATGGCAAAGAAAGTTGTCGTAACGAAGAAGAGGAACGTCAAGGTCGATGCTAACGGCCAAGTGCACATCCATTCTTCTTTCAATAATATCATCGTCACCATCGCCAACAGCGATGGGCAGGTCATCAGTTGGTCATCGGCAGGCAAGATGGGGTTCCGCAGTTCCAAGAAGAACACCCCTTACGCCGCACAGATGGCCGCACAGGATTGTGCCAAGGTGGCTTATGACCTCGGTATGAGGAAAGTCAAAGTCTTCGTCAAAGGCCCCGGTAACGGACGCGAGTCTGCCATCCGAACCATCCACAGCGCAGGGATAGAGGTGACGGAGATCGTCGATGTCACACCCGTTCCCCACAACGGTTGCCGCCCCCCCAAGAGAAGAAGAGTATAATCCCGAAACAGATAAAAAGTAAGCAATGGCAAAATATATCGGCCCCAAGACGAAGATAGCCCGCAAGTTCGGAGAACCGATCTACGGCCCCGACAAGATATTGTCCAAGAAAAACTATCCTCCCGGACAGCACGGCAATTCCCGCAAGAAGAAGGTTTCCGAGTACGGTATTCAGCTGCGTGAGAAACAAAAGGCCAAGTATACCTATGGCGTTTTGGAGCGTCAGTTCCGTAACCTTTTCGACAAAGCTTCCCATTCGAAGGGTATCACCGGTGAGGTCTTGTTGCAGCTCCTTGAGAGACGTCTGGACAACCTCGTCTTCCGCTTGGGTATAGCCCCTACGCGCGCCGCTGCGCGCCAATTGGTATCCCATCGCCATATCGTGGTTGACGGGCAGGTGGTCAATATCCCTTCCTATGCCGTCAAGCCGGGGCAGGTCATCGGCGTGAGGGAAAAGTCCAAGTCGCTGGAGACGATAACCCAGGCTCTTTCCGGTTTCAACCACAGCAAATATGCATGGATAGAATGGGATCAGTCTGCACTTCACGGAAAGTTGCTGCATCTGCCTGAACGCGTTGATATCCCTGAAAACATCAAGGAGCAGTTGATCGTTGAGTTGTATTCTAAATAAAGGCTGACACATGGCGATATTAGCGTTTCAAAAACCCGATAAGGTGTACATGTTGGAAGCCGACGACTTCCACGGCAAGTTCGAGTTTCGTCCTCTGGAGCCGGGGTATGGCATCACCATCGGCAATGCGTTACGCCGCATTCTGCTGTCGTCGTTGGAAGGCTTTGCTATCACTTCGCTCAAAATCAACGGTGTCGGGCATGAGTTTGCTTCTATCCCCGGCGTGGTAGAAGACCTGACGAACATTATTCTCAACCTCAAGCAGATACGTCTTCGCCGTACAGGCCCCGATGATGTGGAAGAGGAGTCGTTTCGTGTCGATGTATCGGGAAAAGTTTTCACGGCGAGTGACATCAACAAGCAGTTGAAACATTTCAAAGTGCTCAATCCCGAACTTGTCATCTGCCACCTTGAGCCTAAGTCGGGTTTCCAGATAGAGATGACCATCAACCACGGCCGCGGATATGTTCCTGCCGACGAGAATCAAGCCCTTTTCCCTGCCGACCTGCAAGCCATAGCCATCGACTCCATCTATACCCCCATACGTAACGTCAAGTATGCGGTGGAGAACTTCCGTGTCGAACAGAAGACCGACTACGAAAAGCTCGTCATAGAGATAGATACCGATGGCTCTATCCACCCCAAGGATGCCCTCAAAGAAGCTGCACGGATACTTATCTATCACTTTACCCTCTTCTCCGAAGAGAAGATTGCCGTTGAAGAGGTAGACGACGAGGAAGAAGAAATCTTCGATGAAGAAGTACTTCGTATGCGTCAGCTCCTCAAGAGCAAGCTCTCGGATATGGACCTCTCCGTACGGGCGCTGAACTGTCTAAAGTCCGCCGAGGTGGAAACGCTTGGCGATCTGGTACGGCTCAACAAGAACGACCTTCTCAAGTTCCGCAACTTCGGCAAGAAGTCCCTTACCGAGTTGGACGAACTCCTCGAAGGTATCAACCTGTCCTTTGGTATGGACGTTTCCCGATATAAACTTGATAAAGATTAACAGCTATGAGGCACAATAAGAAATTCAATCATTTGGGGCGTACCCATTCCCACCGTAAGGCGTTGCTCTCCAACATGGCCAGTTCGCTGATTATGCACAAGCGTATTTTCACCACTGTGGCTAAGGCCAAAGCTTTGCGCGTCTATGTCGAGCCGCTCATCACCAAGGCGAAGGACGATACGACCCATTCCCGTCGTACCGTTTTCAGCCTCCTCCAAAATAAGTACGCCGTCACCGAACTTTTCAAAGAAGTATCTTTGAAGGTTGCCGACCGTCCCGGAGGTTACACCCGTATCATCAAGACTGAACAGCGTCTGGGCGACAACGCCTCCATGTGTTTCATCGAGTTGGTAGACTACGATCCCAACATGCTCAAAGACGCCACCCAAAAAACCAAGACGCGCCGTTCCCGCAAGAAGGCTTCACCCGCCCTCGCCGCCGCCGAAGCGGCAGAACCCGCTGAGGTTGTTGCCGAAGAACAGGCAACTGACGTGACGGAAGAAACAAGCAAGTCCTAAAAATAACGATAATGTCATGAAGATCAAAGAAGTACAAGCAAGAGTAATCCTGGATTCACGCGGTAATCCCACGGTAGAGGTCGATATCGTTCTGGAATCCGGTGTCAAAGGGAGAGCTGCCGTACCTTCCGGCGCCTCTACCGGTGAGAACGAAGCCCTCGAATTGCGTGACGGCGACAAGAAACGTTTCGGTGGTAAAGGTGTGCTCAAAGCCGTCGCCAACGTGAACAATGTCATCGCTCCCGCCATCATCGGCTCCTGCGCACTCAACCAGCGAGGGATAGACCAAAAGCTCCTTGAGCTGGACGGTACGAAGACCAAAGCCAAGCTCGGCGCCAACGCCCTCCTCGGCGTATCCCTCGCCGTAGCGCACGCCGCCGCCGCTTACCTCAAGGTGCCCCTTTACCGTTATATCGGCGGTACCAACGCTTACGTCATGCCCGTCCCCATGATGAACATCATCAACGGCGGCTCGCACTCCGACGCACCTATCGCTTTTCAGGAGTTCATGATACGTCCCATCGGTGCCAAGAGTTTCGCCGAAGGCCTCCGCATGGGCGCCGAAGTCTTCCATGCGCTCAAAAAGGTACTTCATGACCGTGGCCTGAGCACTGCCGTCGGTGACGAAGGCGGTTTCGCCCCCACCCTCAAAGGTACCGAAGACGCTCTTGACTCCATCCTCCAAGCCATTGAAGCCGCCGGATATGCTCCGGGTAAGGATGTCACCATCGCCCTCGACTGCGCCGCCTCCGAGTTTTACAAGGACGGTATCTACGACTATTCCAAGTTCGAAGGCAAGAAAGGGCGTCAGCTTGATGCCGCCAAACAGGTCAGGTATCTCTCTCAGCTCGTTGAAAAGTACCCCATCGATTCCATCGAAGACGGTATGAGTGAAAACGACTGGGATGGATGGGTGCAGCTCACCGCCGCCATCGGCAACAAGTGCCAGCTTGTCGGCGACGACCTCTTCGTCACCAACGTCGAGTTCCTCCGCAAGGGCATCGAAACAGGCAGCGCCAACTCCATCCTCATCAAGGTAAACCAGATAGGCACCCTCACTGAGACGCTCGACGCCATTGAGATGGCGCACCGTCACGGTTACACCACCGTCACCTCGCACCGTTCCGGCGAGACCGAAGACGCTACCATCGCCGACATCGCCGTTGCCACCAACTCAGGGCAGATCAAGACCGGTTCCCTCAGCCGTTCCGACCGTATGGCCAAATACAACCAGCTCCTCCGCATCGAAGAGCAGCTTCCCTACTCCGTCTACGGATATAAGCGTGTCGAAAAGCAAATCGAAAAGAAGAAGAGGTAATAACCTTGTTCTTTATTTCTGATATCGTCGCCCTTGCAGACCGCAGGGGCGACGTTGTTTTTATACGATTGTGGTCGAAACACCTCACCGTACGAAACGCAGCGGAAGCCCTGCCACGGGGAAAGCTTCCGGCGTTTCCCCGCCGTATACCGTGCGGCCATTGACGAACGTCCGTACCACCCGTTGGCGAAGCCGCAACCCTTCAAGCGGAGACCATCCGCATTTGTAATGTAAGTTCTCACGGGTAACGGTACAGGATGCCGAAGGGTCGATGAGTGTCAGGTCGGCATAGTAACCCCGACGAATGAACCCTCTACGGTCTATTCCATAGAGGATGGCTGGCGCATGACACATCCGTTCGACGACCTTTTCAACACTGAACACCCCCTCGGCCGCCAGCTCCAACATCAGTGGAAGCGCATGTTGTACGAAGGGCGCTCCCGAAGCCGCCTGCAAGGCCCCACCGGTCTTCTCGGCCGGCAGGTGCGGAGAGTGGTCGGTGGCAATGACGTCGATAAGTCCCTTCTCTACGGCGGTACGCAACGTCGATCGGTCATGTTCTCCCTTGATGGCCGGATTCCATTTGATACGGCTACCCAAGTGCGCATAATCGGCATCGGTGAACCACAGGTGGTGCACACAAGCTTCGGCCGTGAGGCGTTTCTCTGCAAGCGGCCGAGAATCGTCCAACAAAGCAAGCTCACGCTCGGTGGAAAGATGAAGGATATGCAGCCGTACACCCATGCGGTGCGCCAATTCGGCCGCTTCCGAAGAAGCTGCATAGCAAGCTTCTTCGCTACGGATAAGCGGGTGGAAACGCATATCGACCCCTTCTCCGTACAATGCCGCATAATGTGCCGCATTGCGACGTATTATGTCTTCTTTTTCAGCATGTACGGCAACGATAGTCCCTGCCTCCCCCAGAATACGTTCGAGCGTTTCCCGCCTGTCTATCGTCATTTTTCCCGTCGATGCACAGAGGAACACCTTCACCCCCGGCACCCGCGAGGCATCCAGTCGAGGGAGCAAGCCGACATTGTCGTTCGTCGCCCCGAAGAAAAAAGCGTAATTGGCGCAAGAGACCTGCGCTGCCCGTTCCGCTTTCCATGCGAGGGCGTCGAGCGACGTCGTCTGCGGAAGCGTGTTAGGCATGTCCATGAACGAGGTGATTCCTCCTGCCACAGCCGCCCTGCTCTCACTCTGCATATCCCCCTTGTGCGTCAGGCCGGGGTCGCGGAAGTGCACGTGGCTGTCTATCGCCCCCGGCAACAGCCACAGCCCCTCTCCGGCAATCACCTCAGATCCCTCTTCTGCGGGGAGGCGGTCGTTCGGCAGCCGTCCGGCGTATATTTCGGCGATGTATTCCCCTTCCAAGCGAACAGAGCCTTCAAAGATCTTGCCCTCGTTGCAAATAAAAGCGTTGCGTATCCACTTTACCCGACTCATCCCGTCCTTTTATGCTAAAAAAACTACTTGAAGCGGCTGCGAAGTTAAAAAAACACATCCGAAGCGATGAACTGACGGGTATCAATTGTTTTTCCGAAAAGAGTTTGATACATTTGCACCGCACAAAGGATATTGCGTGAGGTCGCACTTGTAAGCAAAGCAACAGAAGAGGAAAGGTTTCACTTATTAATCATAAATCAGTACCGTTATGTCTAAGATTTCCAGAAGGAGTTTCTTGCAGCAGGGGACGGCCGCCGCAGCGGCGTTGACCATCGTGCCCGGTTCCGTATTGGGGAAGAGTCACGGCCACGTCGCCCCCACCGACAAGCTCAACATCGCCGGCATCGGTATCGGCGGGATGGGTAACACCAACCTTCGTAACATGGCCTCCGAGAACATCGTCGCCCTTTGCGACGTGGATTGGAAGTATGCCAAGCCCGTTTTCGACCATTACGCCAACGCCAAACGTTATTGGGACTATCGTAAGCTCTACGACGAGATGGGTAAGTCCATCGACGCCGTTATGGTCGCTACCGCCGACCATACCCATGCCATCATCTCCGCCGAGGCCATGTCCATGGGCAAGCACGTCTACCTCCAGAAACCGCTCACCCATTCAGTATACGAGTCACGGCTGCTCACCAAGCTCGCCGCCCACCATCAGGTAGCCACCCAGATGGGTAACCAAGGCGCTTCCGAAGAAGGTGTAGACCTTGTCTGTGAATGGATATGGAACGGCGAAATAGGCGAGATCACCAAAGTCGAAGCTTTCACTGACCGCCCTATCTGGCCTCAAGGCCTGATGACGCCCGACAAAGCCGACAAAGTCCCCTCTACCCTGAATTGGGACCTCTTTACCGGCCCTGCCGCCCTCAAACCCTTTAACCACATCTACCATCCTTGGAATTGGCGCGGTTGGTGGGCTTACGGCACGGGAGCACTCGGCGATATGGCCTGCCATATCCTGCACCCCGTTTTCAAAGGGCTTAAACTCGGATACCCCACCAAGGTACAAGGTTCTTCCACCATGCTCCTGCAAGATTGCGCACCGCAGGCGCAGCACGTCAAGCTCACTTTCCCCCGCCGCGATAACCTCCCCAAGGTCAGCCTCCCCGAAGTAGAAGTCCATTGGTATGACGGAGGCCTCAAGCCCGACATGCCCGCCGGCTTCCCTGCGGGACGCGACATGAACGATTCCGGCGGCGCTGTTATCTTCCATGGAACCAAAGACACCCTCATCTGCGGTTGTTACGGCCTGAATCCTTGGCTGCTCTCCGGACGTGTGCCCAATACCCCGAAGGTATGTCGCCGCGTACCCAAAGCGATGGACGGCGGACATGAACAGGATTGGATACGCGCCTGCAAGGAAAGTCCCGCCTCACGCATACCGACGAAGTCCGACTTCTCCGAAGCCGGCCCTTTCAACGAGATGGTCGTTATGGGTGTGCTCGCCGTGCGCCTGCAATCTCTCAATAAGGAACTCCTTTGGGACGGAGAAAGCATGTCTTTCACCAACATCGGTGACGACGAACAGATACGCATCATCATCAAAGACGGGTTCACCATCAAAGACGGACACCCCTCTTTCAACAAGAAACTCACCGACCCCATCAACGCTAAGGCTTTTGCTCAGGAGTTGATACGGCATAACTACCGCGAAGGTTGGAAGTTGGTGGATATGCCCCGTTAAAACAAGCACACACAAACCATTTAAAAAGTAAAAACAATGAAGCAATCACTTATCTTGGTATGCGCCCTGGCTTTTGTCGGGACGATGGCAGCCTGCGGCGGCAA
>JAITAD010000081.1 GCA_031284275.1 Tannerellaceae bacterium | reverse complement strand
CCGACGCCGGCAGTGCCGCCCCCGGCGCCCCCACCCCCCTCCAAGCCGTCGCCGCCCCCCTCGTCGAAACCCCCGTCGCCCTCTACGACCTGAGCGGCCGCCTGCTGCGGCAAACCCTCCTCCCCTCTTCCCTCCTCGACCCCGCCACCCTCCGCACTCTCTTTGGCGTGCCCGCAGGCCGCTACATCCTCGTCACCCCCGCCGTCACCCACAAAATCCAACTCTAACCCTCTTCGCCCTCTTCGAGGGCTTTACTGCGCATGGCGTAGAAGATGGCCGTAGCGTACCCGTAACAGGTGCTTGCCCGCCACGCGCAGCAAAACACCCGTAACAGGTGCCTTCCCTCTCCCTTCCTTTTCTCCCTCATAGAAAGGAAATGGAGTATTTGGCATTAGGAATATTTAACCATACTCCCTTGCGAACGCCTTGCTGATATACCGAGAATGTATACTTTTGTCCTCTGATAGAGCCTCCCACGCTTCCCATAGAACAGCGCACCCGGGGAGGCCAATTTTTTATAGTTCACTTCTATGGAATACACGAAACGACCTATCTCCATTGAAGAACAGATAAAAAAGTTGAAATCTCGGGGGTTGGTCATAGAAGACGAAGAAGCTGCCGCCTCCTGCCTGACAGTAATAAGTTATTATCGTCTCCGTGCCTATAGCTACCCTTTTCAAGAGAATAAAGACAAAACACAAGACGATTGTGCCCACCACAGTCGGATATGGAACAAGCATTTTCCTATAAATATCAAACTGCCTTACAATCCCTTGCGAGATTTTCTGGATGAGGAAACAAGAACGACAATCGACGGAGACAGACTTTTTGTTCTTCTCTGCTGCATACAGTATCTCTCGGGCTGTATAGATACTCGAAACGGGTTTGCTCAGGACTTGCAGCGTATAAGATTTGACCTGACTATATAGCCTTAATACAGGCTCAACGAATAACCGTAGTTCCAAGTAAACTACAGTATCCATTTCACTTGCTTTAATACTTCTGTTTTTATTGCTCTTGAGTTGTAAAACGACATGAAAACTTATGGTTTTCCACGTCTGCGCGTGACAGACAATATCCTTCTAACTGAACTGTAGCCGTTTCTTCACACAAGTGGAGAGAGGTTACATGAGCGGGGAGAAGAGACGGCAAAAAGATTCAAAGAAACGTTCGCGTCGGGGACGGCGTAGCCACACGGATGGGCTGACGAAGGATGAGTGCGTCTGGTCATCCTCGAAGATGCGGCGCATACGACGGGCGAAAGCTTCGGCGTAGATGTAGGCATTGACCTCGAAGTTGTGTTCAAAAGAACGGAAATCCATGTTGGCGGATCCGACGCAGGTGACGGCGTCATCGACGATAATGACCTTGGCGTGAAGGAAACCGCTCTCGTAGAAATAGACCTTGACACCGGCGCGGAGAAGATCCGCCAGATAGGAACGTCCGGCCAGATGCACAGCATGCACGTCGGAACGTTTGGGGAGCATGAGGCGCACATCGACACCGCTGAGAGCGACGACCTGTAAAGCTTGGTTAAGGCTTTCGGTAGGGAGAAAATAGGGCGTCTGGATGAAAACATAACGCCGGGCGGCAGTGATGAGGCGTATGGTTGCCTGTAAGAGGATACGCCAATGTCCGGTAGGCCCTCCAATAGCAATTTGTATACAGTCGGCTCTCTTACCGATACCGACACCCCCCTCACCTCCTTCGTCCCCTTCCTTATTAACGCTCATGTTCTCGGGAGAAGAGAGGGGAAAGAAGTCTGTGGGAGTGAGTATCCGGCGGGTTGCGACATGCCAATCGACAAGGAATGCGGACTGGAGGCCATGGACGGCTTGTCCGACGAGGCGCAGTTGGGTGTCGCGCCATGGTCCCCATGAAAGGCCGCGGTGATAACGGTCGGCGATGTTCATACCGCCGATATAGCCGATGCGGCCGTCGATGACGGCGATTTTACGGTGGTTACGATAATTGACTTTGCTGTAAAGGAAAGGGACGGCGACGTGGAGGAAAGAATGGACATGGATACCCGCCTCCTTCATGTCGCGGAAGAAACCCCGGCTGACTGCCCAACTGCCGACATCGTCGTACAGGACACGGACGGAAAGGCCACGGCGGGCAGCAGCGATGAGGGCGTAACGGACACGGAGGCCGATGGCATCGTCGTTAAAGACATAATATTCGAGGTGGATATGCCGTTCGGCATGAGCGATATCGGCCAGCAGGGCATCGAAATGATCTTCGCCGCAGGTGAAGATGGTGATATCATTGTCGCTGACATGAAGGGGAGGCGCACTGCCGATTCGGTGAAGTAGACGCAGAAGAGGAGAAAAATCGGCTGATGTGACCGCTGCACCGGCGGAAAGGAGAGACGACGAAGGAACGGCAGGAGGAAGCGGTGGCAGAGGTGCAGGTGGAGGAGGGTAGTGCATTCCGCGCATGATGCGGCGATAGGTACGGCGGGAGATGATACGTTCCTTACGGTTGTCTTGTCCGAAGAGGAGGTATGCCAGCAGTCCGACGCCGGGAGTGAGGATAAGGGCGGCGACCCAAGCGATGGATTTGAGGGGGTTACGGTTTTCTGCGATGACGACGATGACGACACCGAGAACGGTGAGGGCATAGAGGATGATGAGGATGCTCTTGACCACGGCTTCAAGCCTCGCTACGGATAAGGCCGGCGGAACAGACGTCGGTGGCAGGATAGGAATCGACGTGTCTTTGTTTTTTCTCTTCAAGAATCTCATCGACGGCGATGAGGATACCGATTTCTTCGACGTCACCGAAATCGCTGTTAACGGTAGCGCCGAAGACACGCATTGAACCGGAGAGCGTCATATAGGCATTGATGAGCGGAGGAAGGTTTGCGCCGAGACGTCGCACTTCGTGATTGAGGATACGGTAGTTGTCGCGAAAGGAGTGGTGAGGGAAAAGGTCTCGGTAGGGGCGATCGTCGAAGTCCCGCACCAGAGGGACGTGCGGGGATACGAGGCCGTCAGGGTCGGGAAAATGGTGGCGGAGAAAATAAAGGAGGAGGTTACGGGCTTCGCGGTGGAAAGAGAGGTACATGGTAGCTTTGCCGAAGAAATATTTCAGGGAGGGGTCGATAACGGAGAGGGCACCGAGGCCGTCCCAGAGATTGTCGAGGATAAAGATACCGCGGCGGGCGCTCTCGCCGCCTCCGGTAACCTGATACTCGCGAGTGACGAAAGAGCGCCCAAGTTCAACGGTACAGGGAAGGTAGTCTTGAATGAACTGATCGGAGAACCGAAAAAGGTGCGAGGTAGCAAGGCACGGCTGCCCGTTACTGTCCAGACGGACATCGGCGCCGCAGAGAAAACGGTAGCCGCCGAGGATACGCTGTTCGTCGGGCGACCAGACGATAAGCTGCCGGTAACCGTTAGGCATGGTGTCGTAGGCATCAATATCGCAGGCATTACCGGTACCACCCCCGTAGGCACGGAAAGCAGTCTCCCTGAGACGGCCGATCTCCCGCATAACGTGGGGAGAGTTATCGGCGGTGACGACGTAAAGTTCGTTACATGACTTATTGGTGGAACGCATACGTTTGTCGGGCGTAAGCTCGGCGGCAACGAGGTCCGGTGGGACAGGGGGGATGATTTCCTCCATGCGGATTCAGATGGTTTTTCGATTATTGGGGTTGAGGCTGTTGTGCTTGCTTCTGGCGGTGTCGCCGGGTTTTTCGAGGGCATAGGTACGGCGGCGGACGTAGTCTGCCCACTCACTCCATGAACGGTCGTCGTGGAAAGTCTGCCAAGGAATGGGTTTTCCTACCCGGATGACGAAACGACTGTGCCGTGCGCGGAAAAGCTCGTCGGCAAGGAACAGCATCTCGATATTGACACCTATGCCGAAAGCCGTGCGGAGATTGGCCAGGCGATAGAAAAAAGCCGAGTTACGTCCACCGAAGAATATGGGGACGATGTCGCGCTCATATTCGACAGCTTTGCGGACAAAAGAATGTTTCCACTCAGGGTCGGCAATCCGGCCGTGCCGCCGGCGGGAACATTTACCGGCGGGGAACGTAATGACTTGACAATCGGAAGCGTAGACGGTATCGGTGAGCAGAGCGGTGACTCGCCCCTGCGGACCGTGTCTGTTCACGGGCAGGCAGATAGACTGGAGGTTGGGTAGAGCGAGAAGCAAATCATTGACGATACAGCAGATATTACCGTCGAACCAATTACCGAGAATGGCGGACAGACAGATACCGTCCATTCCGCCGAGAGGATGGTTGGATGCGAAAATATGGCGGCCTTCGAGGGGGAGGTTGTCCGAGCCTTCAAGCTCCGGGTAGACGTCGAAATAATCAAGCAGAGCAGCCATAAAAGCGACGCCGTCCTTATCGCGATATAGGTTAAGGACCTCGTTGATTTCACGTTCATGGACGATTGCGGCCAAACCCCTGACGACAAAAGGCGGCATAAACCGCGCCAGTCCGGGAGCTTTCGTCCGCAGCACTTCATGCACATCTACAACCTTATCGGCCATTGCTTTCACGCTCTTTTTCTCCCCGCAAAGATACATACATTACGCTGCAAAACGGTTACATTTGTCGCCAAGCGAAAAAATTGGGTGATGGAACGCCCTTACCGGCGGAAAGAAAGAAAAGAAGATGAGAAACGGAGAAGCGGTATTGAAGAGGATGAGCTTGCCGTTGATGGCAGTGTTAGCGGCACTGGGGATTGGTGGTTGCGAGAAGCCGTTGAATTATCGTTTTGCGGGGATAGATGACAGCGAAGCGGTGATATGCCCTCCGGGAGCTGAAGTATTGCCGTGGCCGACGACGAATGAAGCGCCGGCTTTTCGCGAGGATTTTGATGGATGGGAACGCGAGGGATACGTCAATCGACGCCCCCGTAGTGAAGGCGAAAAAGAAGAGGAGATGGTGACGGCCACAGTGATGTATGTGCGTGACCGTCCGCTCTACGTCGATTACGGATTCGGGCAGATGGCCTATAAATTGAAAGATTTTGCGGTGAATCCTGTGCGAGGCTACGTAGAGTTGCAGCAACTGATATTTTACGAGTGCGGACAACATGATTCGGATGCGTTGTTGGAGTTGGGTGTTTTGCCGTCGGTGTCGCGCATACGTTTTGGCCTCTCGAAGGGTGGAAAGACGGAGGACGTATCAGGGCTGACGCTGTGGCGGCGTACTTCGAAAGATCAGGACTTCACCTTGGTGGGCGAATATCTGCCGAAAGATGAGCCTACGGAGTGGATATCGGAAGGAGATATCTTTGAGGCTGAGATAGAGGCTGAGGAGGTGACACTACGCTTCCGGCCGGCGCTGAAAAGCGGTGAAGATATTCCCTTGAACGACGGCATCAACCGCTCGGTGCGGCTGCACTTTCTGGAAGTATATCCCAAAGCGCACTGAAAAAGGCTTTCCCGATAATGGAAATGTAGCTATCTTTGAGGCCTCAAAATAGAAAAAAGAGCTAACCTTAGGAAGACGGAATGAAGGCGCTGATGTTCGGTTGGGAGTTTCCGCCGCATATACTCGGAGGGCTGGGTACGGCGAGCTACGGACTGACGCGCGGGATGTCTGCCATGGAGGATATGGACATCGTCTTCTGCATCCCTAAGCCCTGGGGGGACGAAGATCAGCGATTTTTGCGTATTGTGGGGATGTGCAACGTGCCGATCGTCTGGCGGGACGTAAATATGGAATACGTGAAATGGCGGATGGAAACGTTCCATACGGACCCGCAGCGTTATTTCGACTACCGTAACCATATCTATGCCGATTTCAGTTACTGTTACGTGAACGATTTGGGTTGCCTTGAGTTTTCGGGGCGTTACCCGAATAACTTGTTGGAGGAAATAAACAACTATTCGATAGTAGCTGGCGTAGTAGCGCGAACGGAGACCTTCGACGTCATCCATGCGCACGACTGGCTGACCTATCCGGCAGGTATCCATGCGAAGATGGAGAGCGGGCGGCCATTGGTGATACATGTACACGCCACAGACTACGACCGTAGTCGCGGTAACGTCAATCCGGAAGTGTACGGCATCGAAAAGAACGGGATGGATTATGCCGACCACATCATAACGGTGAGTAATCTGACGCGGCGGACGGTGATAGAGAAATACCATCAGGATCCGGCTAAGGTGACGACGGTGCACAATGCAGTGGAACCACTCAGTCCGGAGATACTCGACATCAAAGACAAACGGGGGGTGAAAGATAAGGTAGTCACTTTTCTGGGGCGTATCACGATGCAGAAAGGGCCGGAATACTTTGTCGAGGCGGCAGCCAAAGTGCTGAGTAAGGCCAATAACGTGCGTTTTGTGATGGCAGGAAGCGGGGATATGATGGATAAGATGATACGCTTGGCGGCATCGCGTCACATCTCGGAAAAGTTCCACTTTACGGGATTCATGAAGGGGCAGCAGGTATATGAGGTATTGAAATCAAGCGACGTCTACGTGATGCCCTCGGTGTCGGAACCCTTTGGGATATCGCCCTTGGAAGCGATGCAGTGTGGTGTGCCGACGATCATCTCGAAACAGTCGGGATGCGCCGAAATACTCCAACATGCTATTTGCGTGGATTATTGGGACATAGAGGCGATGGCAGATGCGATATACTCAATTATCACCTACCCCTCGATGTACCGTTTCCTGCGTACGGAGGGAAAACGTGAGGTGGATAACATCAAATGGGAATATGCGGGGGAAAAAGTTCGCCGGATATACGAACAGGTCATGCGATAAC
Source organism: Tannerellaceae bacterium (assembly GCA_031284275.1). Next base: position 1,471 of record JAITAD010000081.1, on the reverse strand, counting down.
AGCCCTAACAGCCATGAAGACGATATGTTTCTACTTTGAGGTGCATCAACCGTTTCGTTTGCGGCGTTACCGCTTTTTCGACATCGGGAACGACCATTACTATTACGACGATTTCCACAACGAAGAGATCATGCGGCGCATGACGGAGGTCTGTTACCTGCCGGCCAACCGTACGCTCTTGGAAATGATAACCCGAAGTGGAGGACGTTTCCATGCGACATTCTCGATATCGGGAACGGCGTTGGAACAGATGGAGATACACTCACCGGAAGTAATAGACAGCTTTCGTGAGTTGGCTAAGACAGGATGCGTGGAGTTTTTGACCGAGACCTATGCCCACTCATTGGCCTCGTTGGGAGATGCTGAAGAGTTTCGGCAGCAGGTGGAAGAACACAGGGAGAAGATACGCGATGTCTTTGGCGTGGAACCGAAGGTGTTGCGTAACACGGAACTGATATACTCGGACGATATCGCCGATATGGTGGCAGCTATGGGATTCACAGGGATGCTCACCGAAGGGGCGAAACATGTGATGGGTTGGAAAAGTCCGAACTATGTCTACACATCGGCAGTGCAACCGACGTTGCAGTTGCTGCTGAAAAACGACCGTTTCAGTGAAGACTTGTCATTGCGTTTCAATAACGGCAGTTGGAACGAATATCCGCTGACGGCAGATAAATACATCGGTTGGATAGCCGCTACGCCTCAAGCGGAGCAAGTGATCAACGTGTTCATGAACTACGAGGTACTGGGAGCGATACAGCCGCCGGAATCGGGTATCTTCGACTTCTTTCGTGCTCTGCCGCGTTTTGCAGCGGAACGGGGTATCTCGTTCTCTACGCCGTCGGAGGTTTTCAAGTTACTCCATGCAGTAGACAGTTTCTCGACGCCGCATCCGATATCGTGGGCGGATGAGGAACGTGACACAGGTTCGTGGTTGGGTAACGTCTTGCAACAGGAAGCGTTCAGGAAGATCAGCGCCATCGGCGAACGCGTCCGTATGGCCGAAGACCGCCGGCTGCGTCAGGACTGGCACTACCTCCAGAGCAGTGACCATTTCTATTACATGAATACGCGTCATCCTCACGGGTATTTTTCGCCTTACGACAATCCCTACGATGCTTTCAACAACTATATGAACGTACTCTCGGATTTCATCGTCCGACTCAATGCCCTCTTTCCGGAAACGATAGAGAACGAAGAGTTAAACGCCCTGCTGACCACCATACGTAATCAAGGCGAGGAGATAGCGAGCCTTCAACAGGAAGTGGCTCGCCTGCGGGGGCGGGCAAAAAAAAGTCCTTCGACGCATGAATAGGATTGTAGGCAAGGATAAACTTTCGGCGAACGTCGTCAGGTTGGAAATAGAAGCTCCGTTGATTGCGCGCGCAAGGAAAGCCGGGCATTTTGTCATCGTGCGTGCCGACGGGAAAGGTGAACGAATCCCCCTTACCATAGCGGGCGCCGATAT
>JAITAD010000062.1 GCA_031284275.1 Tannerellaceae bacterium | reverse complement strand
GCAGCGACGTAGATATCGACGAATTGAACCGCCACCGTTACGTGACGGGGAAAGAGGGATACCGGCAGGCAAACTATAACTACGCATGGTACAACAACCCTTACTTCGCTGCCGCCGAGTGGCGTCAGCAACAGGAGAACCGCCTCACCGACGCACGTGTCTCGTTGCGGTGGCAACCCTTGCCGTCTCTGCGGTTACAGGGACGGGCGGCGGTGCGCGAGAACCGTGTCTTTGAGGAAACGAAAAGCCCCAAGTCGTACTTGAACTTTGACGACCCTCGTGAAGGTAATTACAGCCTCCGCCATGCCGGTACGCAGACGGTCGATACCGACGTGCTGCTTTCCTTCTCCCGCAGTCTGTCCGAAAAAATCGGGATGGCGTTGAACACCGGAGCGTCGCTCTACCGCCGGACGTTTCATGAGGAACGTCTATCGACTGACGGGCTTATCCTGCCCGGGTTGTATTCTTTGGCGAACTCGGCGGCGCCACCCACAGCGAGTAACGATTTCGCGCAGGAACAGACCGGAAGCTTCTACGCTACGGCCGACATTGACGTGGATAACGGCCTTTTCCTCCACTTGACAGCTCGCAGCGACAAGTCTTCCTCTCTCCCGCCGATGCACGACACGTACTTCTATCCCTCCCTCTCGGTGAGTGCGCTCCTTTCGCGTTACCTGCGGTTGCCTGCGACGGTAGATTATCTCCGGCTGTCGGCCTCGCTGGCTACGGTTTCGGCCTCCCTTCCGCCGTACAGTATTTACCCGCTCTATGGACAGGGAGTGACTTACGGGCAGACGCCTGCGGTGACCTATCCTGACGTTATCGTCAATACCGACATTCGTCCCGACCGTTCGCGCAGTGGCGAGATATCCCTTTCGGCGGCTTTCTTCGGTAACCGTCTTGGCGTGGATATGGCGGCTTACGGTATTGTGGATGACAACCTGATTATCGACTTCCCCGTCTCGGAAGCTTCCGGATTTGAAGCACGGCGGGTAAACGGTAACCGTTATCTGACGAGAGGCCTCGAAGCGGTCATCCGCGCTCATCTCCTTGATTTGCAACATCTTGATTGGCATACGACCCTCAATTGGAGCCGGTCGGTGACGCGCCTGACGGATATCTACGGCGGAGGCGAGCGTTACGGGAACTTGCTGGCGGGCGACCGTGCCGACGCTTATTATGCCACCGTCTGGCAACGTACCGCCGACGGACAACTTCTCCTCGACGCCAACGGGCTGCCTGTCAAAGACCCTGTTCCCCACCGTTTGGGTCACACCGCACCGGACTGGACTTTCGGGTTGCAGAACCGTTTCGTTATCGGTCGTTTTGAGGTGGACATCGACGTTGATGGGGCTGTGGGCGGCTTGTTACGTTCCATCACGACGGAAAAACTTTGGTGGGGCGGGCGGCATCCGCTCTCGGTGTCCATGCGCGACGCCGAGCTGGCGGCAGGTGGGACGGCGGTCTACGTCCCCGAAGGGATAGTTGTCGAAAACGGTGAAAACACGGCCAATACACATGCAGTGCGTTGGCAGACGTGGTGTCAGACCTACCCCTATCAGGCGGCAGTAACGGCGAGCGAGGATCCGCTTTTCGCCAATGTCTTTTCGCGGAGTTTTGTCAAACTGCGGCGGCTGTCGATCAGTTACAGCTTGCCGCGTTTGACGATTACCCTTTTTGGTAACAATCTGGCCGTATGGAAACGTATTCCTTACGTAGATCCTGACTTCGGGGACGACGACAACCTGCAAGACCCCTCAGCGCGCTACGTAGGGATGGGGGTGAAATGGCGGCTGTAATACGATTTGCAAGTTTTTTGCGTTATCATGAGAACAATGAAACCGAGATACGTTTTCCGAATACGGAAAGGAATAGCGCTGTGGCTTGCGGCAGGTTGGCTTGTGCAGGCCGATGCACAGGACATGGGAAACTATGCGCCGACATCGGCGCTGGCAGAAGGCCGATGGGTGAAGGTCGAAGTCGGAGAGACGGGGGTCTACCGCCTGTCGTATGCCGATTTGCGGGCGATGGGCTTCGAGCAGCCGGAAGAAGTCGCCGTCTACGGATATGGTGCATGGATACAGGACGAACATCTGCAAAGCTACATCGATGACCTGCCGAAAATACCTGTACTCAGGGTAGGGGAGGGGTTGCTGTTTTTCGGACGGGGTACGGTGAAATGGGAGGAGCAAGAGGGAGTCTTTGTACATACCGATAATCCTTATGCTACGACGGGTTATTACTTCCTTTCCGACGTCGGCGGTCCTTCGCCCGACATCGAAGAGGAACCGGCGACAACGGCAACGGCGGAAATGGTGGTACGGGACTATGACGATTATCTGCTGCACGAACGGGATATGGTGTCGGTTTCGGAGTCGGGGCGCGAACTTTTTGGGGAATATCTGGACGGTATCAAGCCGCTTAGTCTTACCTTTTCCATTCCGGGTATCGTGTCGGATGCGGCCGGAAAGGTGAGCGTTCGCCTCATTTCGCGGCCGACGGATGTGGCAGGGGTATTCTCGATGGACGTCGGATCGGAACGGCTGATAGAGGGGGCGATCATCCCTGCCGTCGGTGACTTGGATACGAAAGCCCGTGCCTTGGCGCGTACGGTAGAGTGGGGGAGGGGCTTGTCGGAAAACGTTACGATGACCCTCTCCTATTCGGCGAAATCGCATACCAATTCGCGTCTGGATTACTTGCGGCTGCAAATGAAACGACGGCTGCAACCTTATGGCAATGTCACGTTTTTCCGCAGCTTGGAATCCGTCGGCAAGGCTGCCCGCTTCGAGATATCCGGCGCCGATGCCGCAACGCTCGTCTTCGATGTGACCGACCCCATCCGTCCCCGACGGATAACGGCTACGTTGAGTGGACAGACACTCGGCTTCACCGTCGTTGCCGGTGATATGCGGGAGTTTGCCCTCGTACGGACAGGCGGCGTTTTCCCCACCCCGACGAAAGTAGGGGTGGTCGCCAACCAGAACTTACACGGCTTGTCGCCGGTTCGGATGGTCATCATCGTTCCCCCTCTTTCGGCTTTGCGGACACAGGCGGAAAGATTGGCAGAAGAACATCGGAAACGCGACGGCATAACCGTGCACGTCGTCGATGCTCCGCTCATCTACAACGAGTTTTCGGGCGGAGCGCCGGACGCTACGGCTTATCGGCATTTCTTGCGTATGCTGTGCAGCCGGACGGTGAATGAAGCGGAACGTCCACACGAGCTTTTGCTGTTCGGCGACGGCTTGTTCGATAATCGGGCGATATCCGGCGAACTGCCCTCGCAATATCCACAAGGAGCTGTTTATGAACGGTTTCTGCTGACTTACCAGTCGGAGGAGTCCATCGGAAGTTCTTCCTATTCCACAGACGATTACTTCGGCTTCCTTTCCGATGAGAATCATCGGTTGCAAACGGGCGGAATACGTAAACCGATAGCGCAGTGGAAGATGGATGTCGGAGTGGGACGGTTGCCGGTACGTACTGCCTCGGAAGCGACGCAGGTGGTGGACAAGCTCGTCGATTACATGGACAACAATCGTTTGGGGACGTGGAAGAATAACGTCTGCTTCGTGGCAGACGACGGCAACAGTGCCGACAATTTTTCGCTGACGCACGCCGATAATTCCAATCAGTTGGCTGATTCTCTGGAAAAGAACCATCCGGAGTTTCTCGTCAATAAGCTTTTCTTTGATGCCTATAAGAAAGATTTTTCCGCCGCTCTCAATCCTTACCCCGACGTACGTAACCGGTTGCAGAAGTTGCTTAAAAGCGGGCTGTTGTTCGTGAATTATGCAGGGCATGGGGGACCGCAGTCGTGGAGCGATGAGAAGGTCCTCACCGGCACCGACGTGGCCGCCTTTAACTTCCCCTGCCTGCCGCTTTGGATCACCGCTACGTGCGATTTTTCACCCTTCGACGCCACACAGACCTCTGCCGGCGAAGCTATTATGCTCAGCGCAAGCGGAGGAGTGGCGCTCTACTCGACGACGCGTCTGGTCTATCGTGGGCCTAATTTCACCATCAACAACCAGCTTATCAAGCATCTTTTTGACCGGCAGGAGGATGGACGGCGGATGACGTTCGGTGAGGTCTTCCGTGCAGCGAAAAACAGCGAAGAACTGTATGGGGATTTCAACAAACTCAACTTCATCCTGCTCGGCGATCCGGCCATGAAATTGGCCTATCCGGAATACGGGATACGCCTGACAGAGGTCAATGGGAATCCACCGGAGGCAGATAACCCGTTCACTATCGGGGCGCTCGAACGGGTTACCATCGAGGGGGAAATCCTAACCCCTGACGGTCGGCCGGCTACCGACTTCCAAGGCGATATCTATTCCACCGTGCTTGACAGCAAAGCTACTCTCCTGACCCTCGACAACAACAATACCGGAGAACAGCTTTCATATACTGACTATCCCAACAAGCTCTATCTGGGGAACGATATCGTGAGTGACGGAAAGTTTCGCATCATTTTTACCGTCCCCAAAGACATCGCCTACTCCAACGATTTCGGTAAAATCAACCTCTATGCCGTCGATACGCAGACAAACGACGAAGCACAGGGGGCTTATACCCGCTTCCGTGTTGGTGGGACAGGCTCCTCCGAATCCGACACTGTGGGGCCTGAAATCCGTTACCTCTACCTCAACGACCCTTCCTTTACCAACGGCGCCACAGTAAATACCACCCCGCTCTTTGTAGCCTCTCTCCGTGACGAAAATGGTATCAACCTCAGTGGCAGTAGTGTAGGACACGACATGACCCTCACTATCGACGGCCGCACCGCTTCCACCTATACGCTCAACGAAGACTACCGCAATACGTCGTCGGAAGACGGAGGAGGTATCGTCACTTTTCTGATACCGACCTTATCTGTGGGAGAACATTTTGCCGAGTTCGTCGTCTGGGATGTTTACAACAATTCCACCCACGCAGGATTTACCTTTCGTGTAGCCGAAAGCCTTACTCCCCGCCTTGCCTCTCTCTCGGCCAGTTCCAATCCGGTGCGGGAAAGCGTGGAGTTTCTCCTCACTCACGACCGTCCGGGAACGGAACTGAGTCTCGTCCTGCAAGTTTATAACACTTCCGGGCGGCTTGTTCATTCTTTGCAGGAAAAAGGCCTTTCCGATTACGGTGAGCCGTATCGCCTCCGTTGGAATCTCACCGACCGATCCGGCGTACGCCTTCGGCCGGGACTTTATTTCTGCCGCGCCGCTATCGCTGCCGGTGGATCAGCGCAAGCTACACAAACGTACAAACTGATTATCCTCGCACCATAAATGTCGAAGAAAATGAATAGACACTTTTTTGTAACCCTTGTACTCGGTGCCCTACCGTTCGTTGCCCATTCTCAGAAGAAAGAAATGAGCGATATCGATTTCGCTCCCATCAACACCGCTATCCCGTCGCTCACCATCGCCCCAGACGCCCGCGGTGGCGCCATGGGTGACAACGGTGCTGCTACGCCGCCGGACGTGAACGCACAATATTGGAATCCTTCCAAGAACGCTTTCCAATACAGTTCAGCCGGCGTATCGCTCTCGTACACGCCATGGCTCCGCAAACTCGTCAGTGACGTGGCGCTCGCCAATTTGTCGGCTTACTACAAAATCGGCGATAATGATTTGCAGGCTGTCGGTGGATCACTGCGTTATTTTTCCCTCGGCGAGGTCATGGACTATCGTAACGCTGACAGTGATAAGCCAACTATCATCTATCCTTACGAGATGGCGCTTGATGTCAATTACAGCCGCAAACTCACCGAAGAGTTCTCTATGGGTGTAGCTCTGCGCTTCATCCGCTCCGACATGGGAGTGGAGCGATCAGACGATATGTTTCCGGACAACGCCTACGCTGCCGACGTATCGGGTTATGGGGAACGTTATGTCGTTCTCGGCGCCTCCGAGAGCCTTTGGAGCTACGGTTTCAATATCTCGAACATCGGTACGAAAATTTCCTACGACGGGGGTAACACTACCCAATTCCTCCCCGCACAATTGCGCTTAGGTACGGGTATCCTCTATCCGCTTGACGAATACAACCGTATCGGTTTTTACCTCGACCTTTCCAAGTATCTTGTCCCCAGTGAACCGCTCCGCGACATGTACGACAATGACGACGATTTTAATGCTGCCTCCGATAAGTACAAAAATACAGGTTCCATCAACGGTATCTTCCGTTCTTTCCACGATTCACCGAGCGGTTTCAGCGGCGAACTAAAAGAAATCATGGCCTCCATCGGTGTAGAATACAGTTACACTGACCGTTTCTTCCTGCGAGGAGGTTACTATCACGAGAACGAGAACATGGGTAACCGCCGTTACTTCTCTGCCGGCGCCGGTTTCCGCATGAATGTCTTCCAGCTCGACGCCGCCTACCTCATCAGCACCGTCCCCTCCAACCCCCTCGACCAGACCCTCCGCCTCACCCTTTCCTTCGACATGGACGGCATCAAGTACCTCTTCCGCTAATGTGTATATTTTTCTAAAAAGCTTATTTTTGCGGACAAGCTTGGGAAACGAACGAGGTGAAGTCAATGGAAGAGATGCGGATACATAAGGCGTTGGATATAGCGCACAAGCTGCTGCAATTGGCGACAAACTCAGATGACGAACTGCTGACGAATCTGAAATTGCAGAAAATGCTTTACTATCAGCAAGGTTTCCATTTGGCGCGCTTTGAAACCCCACTTTTTGAAGAGGAGATGGAGGCGTGGATGTACGGGCCGGTTGTCCCATCCGTTTATAATCAGTTCTGCACTCCGGACTTGCGCGGAGGTATTCCCTACGAGGGAGAAGTGGTGAGATTGTCGCATGAAGAAGAATTGCTCTTCGATGAGGTCTACCGGATGTGTAACGTCTATTCCGCAGTAGGGTTGATGCGCATGACCCATGCAGAAAGACCTTGGCAGGAAACGCCCATAGGAAAAGGTAATATCATCCCCAAACCCCTTATGCAATCTTTTTTCAAGACTCGCTTGTAGACGGAGATGAAGTTAAAGGGGGAACAGCACGGTGTCGAAATCACTTCTGAGATTTTCCGCTTCATCGAAGCCCATTTCGGTGATATTTATCGTCATGATTAGGCGAGAATTCGGTGTTGCCGGCCGATACGAAAGAACGGAAAAATTACC
>JAITAD010000032.1 GCA_031284275.1 Tannerellaceae bacterium | reverse complement strand
CGCCGCTCGAAGGCACTGTTCGGATCAAAAGCGGCAGTATGACGGCTGTCAGGTGTTACGCCGGCTATGTCCACCACGGAGGACGGCGTTACGCTGTGGCAATGTTCGTCAATAACTATACCTGCCCGGCAACGACGATCGTACAAGCCCTCGAACAGTTGTTTCTTGAACTTTTTCCGTCCGCAAACAAGCCCCGTAAAACCTAAGGGAGGTATTCGGATACATCTTTGCCATAGCGCATCAGTTCCCGTACCACGGTGGAACTGATGTGTGCGCAGGTCGGTTCGGCAAAAAGCAGTATCGTTTCCACACCGTTGAGCCGACGGTTTACTTCGGCGACGGTTTGTTCGTATTCAAAATCGGAGAAAGAACGTACTCCACGCAGGATGACGGCATCGTTTCCGCAGGAACGGACAAAGTCGGCCGTCAATTCACCGCCGTAAGATACCGTTTCGATGTGCGGCATTGCGGTATACAGACGACGTATGGCCTCAAGTCGTTCCTGTATCGGGAAGAGAGATTCCTTTGCGCTGTTCTGACCTACGGCCACAATCAGGCGGTCGGCAAGGAGGGAGGCACGCATCACAATGGCGTGATGTCCTCGTGTGAAAGGGTCGAAAGTTCCCGGATATACGAGTGTCATTTCAGCGGTAACGAACAAAGATCCTGAATCCCCTCTTCCATATTGAGGATAAACTTGTCATAGCTTGCCTGTAACTTATCGAACCGATGGAGCAACTTCAAACCGAAAGGCGTCACCAGCGTCCCTCCTCCCTTTTCTCCTCCGTGGTTGCGAATCACCACCGGCAATGCAGCAGCCCGATTCAGTGTGTTAAGCATGTTCCACGCCTTCGGATAAGCTATGTGAACTTCTTTCGATGCCGCAAGAATAGAACCTGTCTCGTGTACCGCCCGAACGAGATCCATGATACGCGGCGTAAGAAAACGGGCGCCATCCTTGTATATCTCGAAGTCGGAAACCACGGAGAAAATATGAAACTCTGTTTTTTTTTTCTTCTTTTCCATGAATGACGACCAACTAACGATATATTGCAACCTCTTGCCTGTCTTGCAAACCTACAAAAACGGAATCACTTTTTCGAGGCACATTCCCCTTGATCCTTTGATCAGGATGTGATAACCCTCCGGAGGATTCCTTCGCAATTCTTCCACCAACTCATCCGTCTCCCGAAAGCATCGAATCTGCGGGTTAGCATTATCGCGGGAAAAGCAGCTTGTCACCGAGACGGGAAAATCCCTAACGAAAGAACGCTCATCTGCGCAATTAAAGAACTCTTTGCCGCAAAGGTAAACCTTCTCAAAGAAAGTGCAATCAACGAGCTGAATAATTTCGGCATGAAGCGAAGCGCTTTCGGCGCCAAGTTCCAGCATATCCCCAAGGATCACTGCCTTGTGTTCGGCCGGCACGGCAGTGAAGTTACGCAGTGAGGCTATCATGCTGTCCGGGTTGGCGTTGTAAGCATCGACAAAGAGCACGTTGCGTCCGGTCTTTTGCATCTGAGAACGGCTGTTCGACGGCTGATAGCCGGCTATACCCCGACAGATAGCCTCCGCCGAAACGCCATAAAAACATCCCGTCGCCACTGCCGCCAATGCGTTGTACAGATTATAATCCCCGACCAGATGCGTTTCCACCACATATTTGCCGTCCTTGATACCCTCAAAGGAATGTTCCCGTCCCGGACGCCATTCAAATACCATACAGGGATTACAGGAAAGGAGGCGGCCTGTAACGGAGGCCGTTTCCGCCGTACCGTAGGTAATCTTGCGCAGGCCTGCCGCTGCCTGCATCAACTCTGCGTCATCGCTGTTCACAAACACGAAACTTTCCGCCCGTTGGCGGAGTGCGTCGAACAGCTCCTTTTTTGTTCGGAGGACAATATCTCTGGACCCAAACCCCTCCAAATGTCCGCGTCCTATGTTTGTTATCAATCCACAGTCGGGGTGTGCTATCGCTGCCAGCCGCCCGATATCGCCCGGATGGCTCGCACCCATCTCCAAGGCCAATATCGACGTCCCTCGCCGTGTGCCTAACAGCGTCAGAGGCACGCCGATATCGTTATTCAGATTTCCGGTCGTCGCCGCACAGGATTCCCCGAACTTCTCCACAAGTGTTGCTCGAATGAGTTCTTTCGTCGTCGTCTTTCCGTTCGTGCCCGTTATGGCCAATACCTGCAAACCCTCCGCAGCAAGCGATTCACGATGTAGCGCCGCCAAGTTTTGCAACGTTTCCAGAACGTTATCCACAAGGAAATACCGTCCGTCGGGTTTGTAACAGGACGCATCGTCCACCACCGCCGCACAACAGCCGCTTTCCAACGCTGTCTCAGCAAAGCGGTTTCCATCGAACTTGTCGCCTTTCAAGGCAAAAAACAGCCCGCCTGACTTGCATTGCCGGCTGTCCGTCACTATGCGTTCTCCACAGCCTCGAAACACCTCATACAGAACAGATTCCATAGCCATGCTTTTTCAAAAAAAAGACAGTCGGCCTGTAAGCCGGGTTCTGTACTCCTCCCTTGCGGGAAAGAGTGTCTGCCATTGATCTTGGCGCACCGTCACCGATGCGCTCGAGCAGTCTACCCCCCGGCATCAGGCGGGCAACCCTCAAACGCCGGTATACGTGACCTTGCAACCCATAAGGCATACGGCGCTCCGCATTGCTACGGAACCCGGTAAGCTCTTACCTCACCTTTTCACCCTTACCGGACGAGCGTCCGGCGGTTATTCTCTGTTATGCTACTCCGCCCTCACGAACGGCTTCCCGTTAGGAAGTATGGCGCCCTGCGTTGCCCGGACTTTCCTCCCGCCGTAGCGAGCGGCAGACCGGCCGGCTGTCCGGTCGCAAAGGTAACATTTTCGGCACGGGCTGTTCGTCCTTACCTGCGGAAACCGATGAGGCGGCGTACTTCGGACAGTGTCTTGGCAGCGCTTTCGCGAGCGGCTTCCGCTCCGCGTTGCGCCACTTTGTCCAGAGCGGCGGTATCGGCCGCTATGGCGCCGATACGGTCGCGGATGGGGGCGCAGAAGCGGTTGATGTCTTCGGCGAGCTGCTGTTTCATATCGCCGTAACGGATATCGCAACACCGGTAACGCTCATTGAAATGGGCGAGGGTGGACGGAGCCGAAACGATTTCCATCAGAGTAAAAAGATTGGCTATCGGGTCGGGTTTGGGGCTGTCCGGCGTTGTGGGACCGCTGTCCGTCACGGCGCGCATCACTTTTTTGCGGATGGTTTTTTCGTCGTCGGAGAGGTATATCGCATTACCTTCGCTTTTCCCCATCTTGCCGCTCCCGTCCAGTCCCGGAACTTTTCGCATCGGGCCTGCCGGATGGAGAGATTCCGGTTCGGGGAACAGCTCCGTTCCGTAAGTACGGTTAAAGTGACGGGCATAACGGCGCATCATTTCCATGTTTTGTTCCTGATCTTTCCCCACCGGTACTTTCACCGCTCTGTGGATCAGCACATCGGCGGCCATCAGCGTAGGATAGGTAAGCAAGCCGGCATTGACGTTGTCCGGGTGGAGGCGCACCTTATCCTTGAACGAAGTCACCCGTTCGAGTTCGCCGAGTTGGGCGAGCATATTGAGGTAAAGATAGAGTTCCGTCACTTCCGGAACGTCGCTCTGGACGTATATCGTAGCCTTTTCAGGGTCAATGCCGCAGGCGAGATATTCGGAAAGAATCGTGTATGCGCTTTTACGTATGTTTTCCGGGCACGGATGGGTGGTCAGCGAGTGCCAGTCGGCGATGAAGAAAAAGCAGCGATATTCCTCCTGCATCTCGATAAAGTTACGCACTGCACCAAAATAGTTACCAAGGTGCAAGTTTCCCGTCGGTCGAATACCACTTACTACGATTTCTTTCATCTTTGTCCCTGTCGTTGAACAAGCCGTCGCAAAGATAGTCTTCTTACGAAACACAGGCAGGTATGAAACGAGATGTTGATTTGTGGTTAATAGATACGACGCTCCGCGACGGCGAGCAAGCCCCAGGGGTGGTATTTTCGCCGCAGGAGAAGTTGATGTTGGCTCGGATGCTGGATACCGTCGGTGTGGACGAGATAGAAGCCGGCACGCCGGCCATGGGGCAGGCCGAACAGGAGACGATACGCCGAATCGTTTCCGCCGGACTTCAGGCACGGGTTTCGGTGTGGTGTCGCGCTTTGCCGCAGGACATTGAGGAGGCGGCACGGACAGGAGTCGGAGCGGTGCATATCGCTTTCCCCGTTTCCGACATACAATTGGCGGCTATGGGAAAAGACTGGGACTGGGTAGAGCAGGGACTGCCTGAAATAACGGCTTTGGCGCAGCGACATTTTGACCACGTCAGTATAGGAGCGCAGGATGCCGGCCGGTGCAAGGCAACCCGCCTGATAACTTTTGCCCGTTCCCTTTGTGCGCTCGGTGTGGAACGGATGCGGGTGGCCGATACTGTGGGTACGCTCACCCCAATGGAAACCCATAGACTCGTCGTTTCAATCAAGAGGCGATGTCCCGACCTGCTGATTGACTTTCATGCACACAACGATTTGGGGTTGGCTACGGCCAACGCCGTGACGGCATGGCAGTCGTGTGCCGGCGCCGTGAGCGTCACTGTGAACGGTCTCGGCGAACGCGCCGGCAATGCCGCCCTTGAAGAACTCCTCATGGCCGTGCAGCAGCGCAGCGTTTCGGCGGCACGTTACCATACCGAGAACTTGTCGCAACTGTGCGAATACGTTGCTCACATATCCCGCCGTCCCATTCCGGCAGGAAAACCCGTTTGCGGACAGTATGCTTACAGTCACGAATCCGGCATCCATGCAAAAGGAACGCTTGTCGGGGCGACTGTTTTCCAAGCTTTCGACGGTCGGCAGGCCGGACGGGAAAGCGCCCGCAATCTCTTTGGAAAACATTCCGGACGATCAGCTCTCGCCGCCTTGCTGAAAAGCAGAGGGCTGTCTCCCGACCCGCAGACCCTCGCCGCTTTCCTCGACCGCATCAAACAGACGGCCTCCGCAGAAAAAAGGACGATATCCGAAGAGGAAGTCCTATCCCTTTATCGACACATGTGTGGCAAGGAGGAACGGTAAATTAAGGGCGGCTTGACGTCGGGCAATGATTGGCCAAGACGTCGCTGATACGGGCGAAGACTTCGTCCACCGTCCCTTGCCCTTGCACGGCGACGTATTTGCCGGCCGTGCGATAGTAATCCGCCAAAGGAGCGGTTTGGCGGTGGTAGACCGTCAAACGGGACTGTATCGTTTCCTGATTGTCGTCCGAACGCCCTGAACGCCGTCCTCTTTCCAACAGGCGTTCGATAAGCTCCTGCTCGTCCACCTGCAAGTCTATCATGACACTGACATCCGTTCCCCGTTCGCCCAATATCTTTTTGAGGGCATCGGCTTGAGGCAGTGTGCGGGGAAAGCCGTCGAAGATGACGCCTCGTCCTTCTTTTTGGGCGTCCAATACCTTGGCGAGCATATCTACGATCAAGCCGTCGGGGAGTAGTTGTCCTTTGTCGATGTAACCTTTGGCCAACTTACCCAAGTCCGAATCGGCGGCTATCTCTTTGCGCAGAACATCACCGGTAGAAATATGCGCCAAAGCGAAAACTTCGGCTATCTTTTCACTCTGCGTACCCTTGCCTGAACCGGGGGCGCCGAAAAGCACAACGTTTAACATCCTCTGATTTGTTTATGGATTGGCGGTTACCGTGACTCGAAAAACTTGCGGAAAGACTCAAACAGCTTGACCTTAGCTTTGCCGTCGGGGTGGAAGTTGTCGGATTTTTTCAACTCTTCCAGCCGTTTTTTGTCGTCTGAAGAGAGTTTCTCGGGCACATAGACGCTGACGTTCACCAGCAGGTCTCCCGTCCCGTAGCGATTGACCGATGGCAAACCTTTTCCCCTGAGGCGGAGCAACTTACCGGGTTGTGTCCCCGGGTCGATTTTTACTTTCACCTTGCTGTCTACCGTCGGCACTTCGACGGTCGTACCCAATGCAGCTTCGGGGAATGTCAGTATAAGATTGTATATCAGGTCATTGTCATCCCCTCGCAGCAGTTCGGGGTGACGTTCCTCTTCGATGAGGATGAGCAGGTCGCCGTTCCGTCCTCCGCGGCGGGCGGCGTTCCCCTTACCGCGCATGGAGAGCTGCATTCCTTCGGCGACGCCTGCCGGAATGTTTATCGTGATAACTTCTTCGTCACGTACGATACCTTCACCGTTGCAGTCAGGGCATTTTTTGGTGATGATTTTTCCCTCGCCTCCGCAGGCGGAACAGGCCGTCTGCGTTTGCATCTGTCCCAACAGGGTATTGACGACACGGGTGACACGCCCCGTCCCCCGACAGGCGTTACAAGTCGAACTGCCGCCTTCTTCTGCTCCGCTGCCCTTGCATTTGGAACAGGAGACGTCTTTCTTCACCTTGATTTTTTTCTCTACCCCGTTGGCAATCTCTTTGAGGGTCAGTTTTATCTTTACCCGCAGGTCGGAGCCTTGGTTTACCACCTGTTCGTCGACCCCTCCGAAACCGTTGAAACTGAAATTGGAGAATCGCCCCCCGAAGACGTAGCCGAAGTGTGCGAAGATATCTTCCATAGACATACCGCCGCCGCCGAATCCGCCGCCGGCCGCTCCGCCCATGCCGGCATGTCCGAACTGGTCGTATCGTTGCCGCTTCTGGCTGTCGCTCAGCACGTCGTAAGCCTCTGCTGCCTCCTTGAACTTTTCTTCCGACTCTTTGTTACCCGGATTTTTATCGGGGTGGTATTCGATGGCTTTTTTGCGGTAGGCTTTTTTTATTTCCTCGACCGACGCACTTTTTGATACGCCCAATACCTCGTAGTAATCCCGTTTCATCGTTTCCGTATCGTTAAGCTTCGGCAACGACCACTTTGGCGTGGCGAATCACCTTGTCGTGCAGTTTGTACCCTTTCTGAATACAGTCCATCACTTTCCCGCGCAACTCTTCCTGCGGAGCGGGGAAACTTGTCACGGCTTCTGACGTCTCCGTGTCCAGCGGTTGCCCGACGACGTTAATTTCCGTCACGCCCTGTTGTGTCAGGTAGGTGCGAAACTTGCCGTATATCAGTTCTATACCCTCTTTGACGGCGGCTATGTCTGCGGCGGCGCGCAAGTTGTCCATCGCCCGTTCTACGTCATCGACCACCGGTAGCAGCGCCGTGAGCGCCGACTCACCTCCGCCCCGAATCAGGTCGGCTTTCTCCCGCATCGTCCGCTTGCGGTAATTGTCAAACTCCGCCATGAGCCGGAGGTGCGTGTCGTTCAAAGCCTCATAACGTTCCTGCCAATTTGGTTCGGCAACATCCGACACTTTGTCAGTATTCTCGACATTTTCTGCCACCTCTGACTGTGCATCGGCGATTTCTTCCGTCGGATCATTCATCGGCGCATTGGCCTCGACGTTCATTTCTTCGCTCATCCCGTTCTTGTCTTCCATACTCATCTTCCATCTGTGCAGTATCCGACTTACACTCCTGCAAACAAACTGCCAAAGTATCCCCTCGGATCAGAAAATCTTCATTTGTCCGGTGACCGTATCGAAAGAAATATCATCGGAATCGGGGTCTGAGGTGGGGTCAAGTTCGGGTTCAGGCTCAGGCTCGGGTACGGATATCCGTTCGGAGGGAGGGACGGCAGCAGAGGGGAGAGGAGGAAGTTCATTGACGGTGGATATTTCGTAGATGGACAGTCGTTTCCCTTTGGCTTTGAATGATTTGACGGCTATGAACGATTCGGCCTCAATGACGAGGGGTGGGCGGAAACCGTCTTTGCCTCCGAAAACGATTTCGAGGCGCGGGGACAACTCGTCGGTCAGCAGGTGAAGACGTGAATCGGGGTGCTCGCCGAGGAAGTTCTGCGGGCGCAAGCCGGCATCGAAACGGAACCGTTTGAGGTAACGGAAACCCTGTTCGCCGTCGAAGAGTGCGGCAGTCCAGACCTTGTCGGGGTCGAACTTTTCGAGGAGGAACAGGTTGTCCTCGTAGTGATTGGCAGGTTCGGGTATGGAGAGATAGAAATCGCCGTTGCGCAGGACGACGAGGAGGCGGTCTTCGGCGGCAAACTCGCCGAGGAGTTCTCCCCGGCCATCGTAGTTGAGGCGCAGGACGTCACGGTCGAACCAAATCTGCCTGCCGCCAAGCGTAGAAGCGCCTTTTTGGCGGAGGGTGATCTTGTGTACTTCGAGGCGGGTGAGGAGGTTTCCCCGCGACGTTCGCCCCTTGATGGGCAGTTCGCCGAAATCCTTTTCAAAGATAAGGCTTTTGAGGCGGGGTTTGGGTTTGAGGATGATACGGATAGTCTCGGCTTCGCCGTTAGGATTGGCGCTGAAATAGAGTATGCGCGAGTCGGGTGCGCCGGAAGCGACGTCGTAGTCGCGGTCGCGCGTGATGCCGTTTACGAAGAAACGTTTGTAGTAGACAGGGCCGCTGCGCCCGTCACGATAAGCGACGTTGTATATCGTCCGCGTGTCGTTACGCTTGAAGATGGCGATGTGGATGATATCCTTTCCGACGAACATCTTATCGGAAATATGTACGATGCGGTAGATGCCGGAGCGGAAGAAGAGGATGACGTCGTCGAGGGTGGAACAGGGGCAGACGTATTCGTCCTTTTTCAGGCTCATGCCGATAAAGCCTTCTTCGCGATTGACGTAGAGTTTTTCGGTGGCCTCGGCGACGGTGGCGGCTTCGATGGTATCGAAGTTACGTATCTCCGTGCGGCGCGGGAAGTCCTTGCCGTACTTCTCTTTAAGAGATCGAAACCATTCGACGGCGTAGTCGGTGAGGTGGTTGAGGTGCGTATCGATACGTTCGATATCGGTGCGGATGGCGGCGATACGTTCCTCGTTCTGTCGGGCGTTGAATCGGAGGATACGTCCCATCTTGATATCCATGAGGGAGAGGATGTCTTCGCGGGTGACAGGCCGCACGAAAGCAGGCTTGAAAGGGGTGAGGCGGCCATCGACATGGGCGATGGCATCGTCCATAGAGGCGGCATTCTCGAATGGAGCGTCTTTGTAAATGCGTTCTTCTATGAATATCTGTTCGAGAGAGGCGAAGAAGAGGGCTTCCAGTTGCTCGGCCTTTTCTATTTCCAGCTCGGTGCGGAGGAGGTCGCGGGTACGTTCGGCGGCGTGCCGGAGGATTTGCGAAACGGTGAGA
The DNA here is from genome assembly GCA_031284275.1 of Tannerellaceae bacterium. The sequence goes on along the minus strand of JAITAD010000032.1, from coordinate 7,351 downwards.
AAATGAGGTTTGTTATCGTTGATGACGCAACAGTTGGGTGAAACGCCGATTTCACAGTCGGTGAAAGCATAGAGGGCGTCGATGGTCTTGTCGGGAGAAACGCCGGGGGCGAGGTGGATGAGAATCTCGACCTCGCGGGCGGTGTTATCATCAACTTTACGGATTTTGATTTTGTTCTTCTCGTTGGCTTTGAGAATGGAGTCGATGAGCGAGGCCGTTGTTCGGCCGAAAGGTATCTCGGTGATGGACAGGGTGCGGCTGTCTATTTTGGTAATGCGGGCACGGATTTTGACGGATCCTCCCCGTTCGCCGTCGTTGTATCGGGAAACATCTACGTATCCGCCGGTTTGGAAGTCGGGGTAAAGCGTGAAAGGTTCATCGTGCAGGGCGGCGATACAGGCGTCGATCAGTTCGTTAAAGTTGTGCGGGAGGATTTTGGAGGACAACCCGACGGCGATGCCCTCAACACCCTGAGCGAGGAGAAGAGGAAACTTGACGGGCAGTGTGATAGGTTCGCGGTTACGGCCGTCATAGGAGCTTTGCCAGAAAGTGGTCTTGGGGTTGAAAACGGTCTCGAGGGCGAAACGGGAAAGTCGTGCTTCGATGTAACGTGGGGCGGCGGCGCCGTCGCCGGTGAGGATGTTACCCCAGTTCCCTTGACAGTCGATAAGGATGTCTTTCTGTCCGAGTTGTACGAGGGCGTCGCCGATGGAAGCGTCGCCGTGAGGATGGAACTGCATGGTGTGCCCGACGATGTTGGCCACCTTGTTATAGCGGCCGTCGTCGAGGCGTTTCATGGAGTAGAGGATACGCCGCTGCACAGGTTTCAGTCCGTCGTTGATATGCGGTACGGCACGCTCGAGGATGACGTATGAAGCATAGTCAAGGAACCAGTTGCGGTACATCCCTGCGAGCCGATGCGACTGTATGAGGTCGGACATTTGCGTGAAGCCTTGTATTTACTGCCGCGAAAGTAGGACTTTTGCGCAAACCGACCGCCTTCTTGACAGGAGAAGAAGAAAATGGCGACAAAGAAAGACTGTTATTTAGGAAACATTACCTTTGCGATGGTTATTGGAAGAGGAAGCAGGAGAGTTATCACCATAGTTCGTATAGAACTATGGTGGTGGCACGGTGGCGAGAGGGTGGAAGAAAGGTTTTGAGGAACAGGATGTTAACCGAAGAGTATTATTATGCGGAGAAGAGCGAAAAAAGGGGGAGGAGTTAGGTTATACTTGTGGGGAAATCTCAGTCGTACCTACAAAAAAGAAGAGAGTTATCACCGCAGTTCTATACGAACTACGGTAAAGTTCACTGTGTATTAACGGTTTAACTGATTAAATCTAAAAAAGAAGAAAGGATGTCTATGAAAGAACGATGGGTTTTGAGAGGGAGTTTGGCGCTCTCGGCTTGCCTCTGTCTTGCGACGGCGTTCGGGCAGAAAGTTTCGGTGAGCGGAACGGTGACGGACGGTGCTACAGGCGAAGCGATGTGGGGGGTTACCGTGTTGGAGAAAGGCACGAGTAACGGGTTAATTACCGATGACAACGGCAAGTATGCCCTTTCGGTGGAATCGGGGGCGACGTTGGTATTCTCGTTCGTGAGCTATCGGTCGCAGGAGATCGCAGCCGGATCGGGCGGGGTTATCGACGTGTTGATGAAGGTAGACGACCAGTTGTTGGATGAAGTAGTCGTGGTAGGTTACGGCGTGCAGAAGAAAAGCGTCGTGACGGCTTCCATCAGCAGGGTATCGTCGGACGAGTTGAATCTGGTGAAGTCGTCACGTGTGGAAGACGTCCTCAAAGGCAAGGTCTCTGGTGTGCAAATCACCCAAAGCTCCGGCCAGCCGGGGGCTGATTCCAAGATACGCATACGCGGTATCGGGACGGTCAATAACAGCGAACCTCTCTTTATCGTGGACGGTATGCCGGTGGACGGAGGTATCAACTACCTCAACCCCGAAGATATCCAGTCTATTGAAATCCTGAAAGACGCTGCCGGCGCCGCCATCTACGGCGCCCGTGCCGCCAACGGGGTTATCCTCGTCACCACCAAGATGGGCGAGAAGGGCGGCAAGGCTTCGGTGAACTACAATTTCAGTTACGGCTGGCAGAACCCTTGGAAAAAGAAGGCGATGCTGAACGCAACGGATTATATGGTGTTGATGAACGAGAGTTTTATCAACGACGGCGATCGTCCCAAGTACGGCGCAGCAGATATCGCCTCCGCAGGAACGGGGACGGATTGGCAGGATGAGACGTTCTATTACAACGCTCCCGTAGTGAATCATCAGGTGAGCGTGGCCGGCGGAGCGGAGAAGATACAGTACTTCCTGTCGTTCGGATACTTCGGGCAGGACGGTATCGTAGGCGGAAATACGGGGAAGTCGAATTACGACCGTTGGAGCCTGCGCACGAACTCGGTCTATACGGTGTTTGAAGAGTCGGGACGTTCGTTTCTCAATCGCTTGCGGGTGGGTGTCAATGCCGGTTACACGCGTACCGTATCGACGGGTATCGAAACGAACTCGGAATACGGTTCTATTCTCGGCAGCGCCTTGTCTTTCGACCCGACCTTGCCGGTATATGCCGGTGAAAACGAGGTGGAACAGATACTGCAAGACCATCCGGCGGCCGTCCGTGATGCCGATGGCAGGGTTTTCACGATACCTCCCGGCGGTTTTCAGGAGATAGCCAACCCTGTGGCGATGCTGCACCAACGGCGTTCGGAAAAGGACAATACCGACAAGTTCGTGGCGACGTTCTGGGGCGAGATAGACTTGTTGCCGGGGCTGACCTTTAAGAGCAGCTACGGTACCGACTTGGCTTTCTGGGGAAAGGACGGCTACGAGTTCCCTTACTTTTTGGCCACACAGGGCAAAAACATGGACCAAAGTTCGGTATGGGGAGAGATGAACAGAGGTTACAAATGGCAGGCGGAAAACGTGCTGACATGGACGAAAGCTTTTGAAGGCGGTCACAACGTCAGTGTCGTCGCCGGACAGTCGGCACAGCGTTATACCCTTCGTCAAATCGGGGGTACGGACTACGACCTGCCGGAAGAAGACCCCATCAAGGCTAACATCAACTCTGCCATAGCCGACCGCGACAAGGAACGGCTCTACGGTGGCCTCAATGATATTGACCTCGACCTCGCCGCCGTCGATCATACATCGCTGGCTTCCTATTTCGGGCGGGTAGACTACAACTACGCCGAACGTTACATGGTGGAAGCGACGGTTCGCCGTGACGGTTCGTCACGCTTCGGGCCGCGTAACAAATGGGCGGTCTTTCCGGCCGTTTCGCTCGGTTGGAACGTACTCAACGAGCCTTACATCGAACGGCCGGAATGGTTCGACGTGCTCAAAGTCCGTTTCAGTTGGGGGAAGAACGGGAACGAGAACATCGGTAACCTGCGTTATGCCGCCCTGCTCAACGGTGGGCAGAACTATTACTTCGGCGGCGGATACAACGTGGCCGACGACAGCAAAAGCGGCGTGATGCAGGACGGGAGTTTCCTCGCCGCCCTGCCCAACGCAGACCTCAGATGGGAAGAATCGGTACAGACCAACATCGGGATAGACGCCCGTTTCTTCCACAGCTCCCTGACATTGGGGCTGGATTACTTCGTCAAAACGACCAACGGCATGCTCATGGCCGTTCCCATTCCCGACTATGTGGGGATAGGGGCGCCGACGGGAAACGTTGGGGACATGGAAAACCGTGGGGTTGAACTTGAACTCGGCTACAAAGGGAGTGTCAGCGACTTCAACTATGCCGTCAATGCCAATGCCTCCTATCTGAAAAACAAATTGGTGAAACTCGGTAACGCTTCCGGCGAGATGATCTACGAAGATGCCGGAGCTTCGGGTGTAGGGGCGTTCATCAAAGGTAAAAACGGTGAGGTATGGCCTTATTTCTACGGGAGGATAACGGACGGTATCTTCCAGAATCAGGCTGAAGTGGATGCTTACGTGAACGCCAAAGGTGAGAAGATGCAACCCAAAGCCTTGCCGGGTGATGTACGTTTCGTGGACATTGACGGGAACGGCATCATCGATGACGAAGACCGTACCAAGATAGGAAAGGGGATGCCGGACGTCACCTTCGGGCTGACGCTGAGCGGCGACTGGCGAGGTTTCGATGCCAGCCTCTTCTTCCAAGGAACGGCAGGTAACGATATTTTTGACTTCGCCCAACGCGGCGACATACGCGACATGAACCGTCCCACGTGGATACTCGACCGTTGGCACGGCGAAGGAACATCCGACCGCTTGCCGCGCATGACACGTTCCAACCCCAACGGCAATTGGGTATCCTCCGACCTTTACATCAAGGATGGCTCCTATGTTCGCCTCAAAAGCGTACAGTTGGGTTATACGTTACCGGCACAACTGACACGCAAGGCTTCCGTGCAGCGTCTGCGCCTCTTCGTTGCCGCCGAAAACCTGCTGACCTTCACCGGTTACGACGGTTTCGACCCCGAAGTAGCTACCGGCGACTATGACCGTATCGGCGTAGACCGCGGCGTCTATCCACAATCTCGCACCATCTCGGCGGGTGTAAATATCACTTTCTAAATCAACGCTAAACAATGACAGACATGAAAAATAAATCCCTGCTCCTGCTCAGCGTGTGCCTCATGGGGCTGACGGTCACCGGCTGCGGCGAAGACTTCCTGACCTCTTCTTCCGCCGAACAGCGCGCTACGGGCGAGTCGGCCTCCGAGGCGGGTATGCTCTCCTTTCTTACTTCTGCTTACCAACCGCTTCTCTTCGACAGCTATGCCGATAACAATTATAACTCTCTTCCCCTGATGTCAGATTTCCGTTCGGACGACATCTATAAGGGCGGAGGTTCTGCCGACGACCAACTCTCTCTCTACTACCTTTCGCAGTTCACCTCTACGCCGACGACTACTGTGGCCGGCTTGTGGAACGTTTGTTACAGCGGGATAGCACGTTGTAACTACGTACTGATTGCCGGAGAGAACACGGTGGGCGTATCAGAGGAAAAATTGGCGAAGTTCCGTGCCGAGGCCTTCTTCCTCCGCGCCTACTATACGCATATCCTCTGGAAGCTTTACGGTAACGTCCCTTATTTCACCGGCATCCTCGCAGATGCCCCTTCCCTCGCTCCGCAATACACGGCGGACGAGATATACGGTTTTATCATGGAGGACTTGGCCGAAGCCGGCAAAGAGGACGTCCTTCCCATGCGCGCTACGGGCGCCGACGTGGGGCGTGCTTCTCTGGCCGCAGCCTTGATGCTCAAAGCACGTGTCGTGCTCTACCAAAAGGATGAGTCCCGTTATGCCGAGATTACCGGAGATATGGCAGCCATCATCGCCGACGGTTCCTACACGCTTTACCCCGACTTCGACAAGCTCTGGGAAGATGATGCGGAGTTCTGCGATGAGAATATCTTTGAAACCAACCAACTCCCCGAAGGCAAGACATGGAGCGAGGCTTGGCAGGGTTATGGCACGAACTTGCCGGCATTCATCGGCCCGAGTGAGTTGAAAGACCCTGCCGGCGTGTTCAAAGGCGGGTGGGCTTTTGCCCCTGTTCGTGAACAGGCTTATGCCATGTACGAGTCCGGCGACCTTCGCCGTGACGCCTCCATCAATTTCTGGCCGGAAGGATCTTATGCCCCCAGATTCCAAAATACCGGCTATTTCCTGCGCAAATATGCTCCGCGAGACGGTTACAACCCTCCGCCGGGTGACCAGGACCTGAACTACGCCAACAACCTCCGTATCTTCCGCTATGCCGAGACGTTGCTCAACTACGTGGAACTCGTCAAGATGCACGGCCAAAGCGAGGCGCTCGGTGTATCGGCCGATGCTCAGTTTGCCGCCGTCAGGGAACGCGCTTTCGGCGCCAATGCGCCGGCGCTGCCGGCAACGACGGAGAACATCAAGCTCGAACGCCGCCGCGAGTTTCTCGGCGAGGGGATGCGCTTCTGGGATATCATCCGTTGGGGCGATGCTACGACGGTCTTGACGGAGAATGACGTCGACCATAACTCTTCCCGCACCTTCACCGAGAAAAAGAAGTATCTCCCTATTCCTCAAAGCGAAATCGATAAGACGAAAGGTACTGATTTCGAGCTGAAACAAAACGAACAGTAATCCAACACGCATAATCATGAAAAGCAAGACAACATACGGCTTCCTCGCCCTTGTCGCCCTTCTCGGTGCCTGTAGCCCTTCCGAGCCTGACCAACGGACGGGAGGAACTCCCGACGGCCTTTCGCCGGAACAGGTGTCTATCGTCAAAAAGGTATCCGACGTCAGTTCGAACAAGATACTGTTCAGTTTAGAGGTCAAGGATGTCACCGTGCCTTATTCCGTTTTTTGGGATTTGGGTAACGGGCAGACAGCCAAAGGCGAAAAGGCTGAGGGTATCTACCCCGAACATGGGACATACAGGGTACAAATGATGGTTTACACGGCCGACGGTAATGCCGTCACCAAGCAAGAGATTATTGAGCTTGCGGATGACGACTATACGCTTACCTCCTCGCCGGTATACCTCATGCTGACGGGCGGTATGGAAGCTTCTGATGGGCGGACATGGGTCTTCGACCGTTGGAACCGGTATGCGGCTGAGGTGGCCGCTGCTACGGGTAAGGCCGTCGGCGGGCATATCGGGCTTGGCGCCTTCGACGGCGGCTATCAGGGGTGGTGGAGCGCCGGGCCGAACGACAAGGCCTCTGCTCCCAATCACCATTACAATTTCCGTCTCACTTTCAAGCTTTCCGGCATGAAGCTGCTCATCGAGACAGATGGGAAGGGAAATGGGCGTTCTGCCTGCACCGATTCATGGACGGACTATACCGCTATCAGTGCCGATGAAGGTGAGTTTAGTTACATAGGTGGGCAATACAGTTTCTCCATCAACGAACAGGAGGATGGAAACCCTATCTTGTCCCTTCCCGAAGGCGAAGGCGCTGTCTTGGGTTACTATGTTTGTAACGACGTCTATGAAATCATCTATCAGACCGACGAAGTCCTTGCCCTGCGTACGCAACAGGGTGAGGATTTCGACTGGGTCTACGTCTTCATTCGTGAAGAACTGAACCTTCCTCCGCAGGAGTGAGGTTTTCCGACCATTGCTTTTACACCAAACGCCGCTATTCCGAGCGGCGTTTGGTGTTTTTTTTACCTTTGCGAGGCAAGGAAACCGAACAGAAAGGAAATATTTCATGGGTAATACAGTGACGGTGGGGGATTTGCAGCGGCTTGCGGGGGAGTTTTACCCCGACATGGTGGAGTTTGCCCGCAAGCTTGTGCGGACGCCGAGTATCAGCGGTGCGGAGAAGGCTGTGGCCGACCTTGACATCGCCGA
>JAITAD010000016.1 GCA_031284275.1 Tannerellaceae bacterium | reverse complement strand
AGCGCTATGGGGGGCTATCCACAGCGTATATTCACCCGGTTCAAGCACAGACTCGTCTTTATGGTTATAGAAGCGGAGTGACTCGCCGGAAAAAGTGAAGCTTACCACTTTCGATTCTCCCGGCTGAAGAGCCACCTGACAGAAATCTTTCAGTTCCTTGATCGGACGCGTCACCGAGCCGACATGGTCACGGATGTACAATTGCACCGTTTCTACACCTGCCACAATACCGGTGTTCGTCACCGTACAGGTCGCTGTCAGCTCGCCGTCGGTAGGAAGTTCGGCAGTGGAAAGCTGCAGGCCGCTGTATTCAAAAGTCGTGTATGACAGCCCGAAACCGAAGGGGAAGAGCGGGTCTTTTCCGGCATCAAGGAAATAGCTCGTGTTCCCCAAGGACACCTGACCCGCCTCAAGCGGAATATTCTCAATCATTTCCAGTTCGCCCAACGGCGGACGGCCTGTATTCTTATGGTTGTAGAAAAGCGGCGACTGCCCTACCATCTTCGGATAAGATATCGGCAACCGCCCCGACGGTACGGCTTTCCCAAAGAGTAGGTCGGCGATGGCCGGCCCACCCATCGTACCCGGATGGAAGTTAAAGAGATAAGCGTTCGCCAGCGGCAACTCCTTATATATCTCTATCGCTCGGCCGGCCATAACGATGAGTACTATCGGCTTGCCTGCTTTGGCCACCTCCGCCAACAGTTCTTTCTGCGCCCCCGGCAGCGATATATCCGCCCTGCTGTGCGCTTCGCCCGAGAGTATGGCCTCTTCGCCGGCAAAGAAAAGTACCACATCGGAAGCCCGCGCCGCAGACACTGCTGCTGCAAAACCTGTTCGGTGCATATCGCGGCTGTATTCCAGTCCTGCCGCATAATTGATCTTCATCCGTTCGCCGAAAGCCTCCCGCAGAGCAGTCAGCGGCGTGACGGTATGCGCCTTTTCACCATCGAACACCCAGCTCCCCAATTGGTCGTGAGGAGCATCGGCCATTGGCCCTATCACGGCAACCGATTTCAGTTTCAGGCTATCCAACGGCAACGTCCCATCGTTCTTGAGCAGGACAGCGCTCTTGATAGCCGCCTGCTTGGCCGCCTCCAGATGCTCCGGAGCATAGAGGACAGGCGTTTCCTTAATCTCTACGTAGGGATTGTCGAACAAACCCAATTTATACTTCGTTTTCAATACCCGACGGACTGCCGCATCGATATCCGCCTCTTTCACCTTTTTTTCTTGGAGCAGTTGGGCGAGGAAAGGCGTATAGACATGGCTCATCATATCAATATCTACTCCTGCGTTCATTGCAATCTCGGCAGCATGAACAGGCCCTTCGGCATAACCGTGGTTCATCATTTCGCCGATGGAGTTCCAGTCGCTCACCAAGACACCATCGAAGTTCCAGTCGTCCCGCAGCACATCCCGCAAGATGTAGCTGTTACCCGAGTTGGGAATACCGTTCACCTCGTTAAAAGACACCATCACCGTAGCAACTCCCGCATCCACAGCCGCTTGGAAAGGCCGGAAATAAACGTTCCGCAATTGTTCGGTCGACAGCATAGCGATATTGTAATCCCGCCCGCTCTCCGACGCCCCGTAACCAACGAAGTGCTTTGCGCAGGCGGCGAGGGACGTCGGCGAAGAGAGGTCGTCACCTTGAAAACCTTTGACCGTAGCCACTCCCATCCTCGACGTCAGCAGCGGATCTTCACCGAAACTCTCCATGATACGCCCCCAACGTGCGTCGCGCGAAATATCCAACATCGGCGTAAACGTCCAGCGGATACCTCTCGACGCTGCTTCAACGGCCGACACACGAGCGCCCGTTTCCGCAACCGTCACATCCCACGACGCTGCCTGCCCGATAGGAACGGGGAAAATCGTTTTGAAACCATGTATCACGTCACGCGCAAAGATAAGCGGTATACCCAGCCGCGTTTCTTCGACAGCTACCCGTTGCAGGTCATTGATTACCTGCGGATTCGTCTCATTGAGAATAGAGCCGATAAAATGCGTTCGGATTTGCCCCGCCACTTCATCGAAGTTCCCGTCACAACTGATTTGGTCTAACTGCCCGATTTTCTCTTCAAGGGTCATCTTGGCCAACAGATCCTCCACTTTGCGGTCCAACGGGTCAGCCGACTCCTTTTTCGCACAAGCCGACAGCAGTAACACTGCACACAACCCCCAAACAACATTCTTTTTCATATCCTTAATCTCTCTATGGTTATTATTGCGTTTCCTTACGTTGATAAACCCGCAGATAATCGATGCGAAACTCCTGCGGCCAGATAGTCGCATCGACACCTTTCGCTCCACCCCAATTTCCGCCGACGGCGAAATTAATGATACAGTAAAAATCCTTGTCGAACGGCCATTGTTCTTTCCCTGTGTGTGCATTGGCATAACTGTGGAAGAGGACGTCATCCAGATACCAACGTATCGCATCTTCCTCCCAATCCAACCTGACGATGTGGTAAAGGCTATCTTCCGTTTCGATGGTGTTCGTGAAAGCGTTACCTCCCGACCCTATGCTGCGGTGCACCGTACCGTGTATCACATCCGGCTCATACCCCACAAACTCCATAATATCCACCTCTCCGCTGCGGGGCCATCCTCCGTAAGCGCTGTTGGTCGGCATCATCCAGATAGCCGGCCATGTGCCGCGCCCATGCGGAAGCTTGAAACGCGCCGTTATGCGGCCATACGTCCGGTCACCCTTGTTCCGCGAGATGATACGCCCTGAGGTATATCTCCCTGTCGCATCACGCACAGCACGGATAACAAGTTCCCCGTTTTCGAGAAAGACATTCTCCGGATAATCCGTATAATATTGTAATTCATTGTTCCCCCATCCGTTAACGCCATTTCCTATTTCGTATGTCCATTTGGTCTCATCCAACGTGTTACCATCGAACTCATCCTTCCAGACCAAATTGAAATCGGGATAATCGTCTGCTCCAGCCTCTCCTGCCGACTCTTCACCGTTACACGCCGACATAATCGGCACAAGAAACGCCGACAGGAACACCCGCAAAACAAACCTATCCACTATATAGTTCAAAAAAATTACCCGATTTCGACACTGCAAATGTATAAATATTTCCGAAAGAGGTTTATCTTTGCGGCGCGTTCGCTTGATAACAGGCTGAAACGCTCCCGAGAACATTTATTTTTCACACAATACACACTCCTCCTTTACTAACTTTTGTCATGCAAAATTTTACCATTTCCGAATTAAACGCCAAATTATCCACCGAAATCAAACAAATCGCCACCACACTCGGCTTGAAAAAGGTTGATAAGCTGTCTCGCGAAGACCTCATCTACAGTATCCTTGACGAGCAGGCCAATGCTGTTGCCGCCGCCGAAGCCCTCGACGCTCCCACTGCTAAGCCGGCTGACAAACCCGCTGCTAAGCCCGTTACCAAACCCGCCAAAGTTGTCAAAGCTGTCAAAGCTACTGCTAAAGTTGCCGAAGACCCGGCCAAAGCGGATGAAACTACGGATGAATCTCCTACCGCCGCACCCCGCAAACGTGGACGTCCCCGCAAATCCTCCTCTTTGACTTCCACCTCATCCGTCCAAGACGCTATGCCCGATACCACCGTACCAGTCACTCCCGTGCCCACCGCCGGTTCTATTCCCATTCCCATTCATCCCCAGATACTCCCCCCTGTCCTCCCCTTCTCCCGCTCCGCCGCCCCCGTACCCATCACCACTGACGATAGCGTACCCGCCCCCATTGATACGGCCGAAGCACTTACCTCTACCCAACCCGCCAAACGGATCATTTACCGCCACCCCGACGCCAAGTCCGTTCTCGACCAAATCTTCCCTACCCCCGCCGCTTCGCCCACTGCCCAACCCGCTGCCCAACCGCAACAGCCCCGTTCCAAACCTGAACCCAAACGTGTCATCGAACTCTCCACTCCTACCCAACCTCAACAACCCGACCGACAGATCCGGCATACCGCCCAACAAAATCAGCAGCCGAACCAACAACCGAACCAGAACAACCGTAACCGTAACCTGAACCCAAACGCCGCCGGACAGAAACCGAACCGCCAGACCGAGCCGTCCTACGACTTTGAGAACCACATCACTGCATCCGGCGTTCTTGAGATCCTTCCGGAAAACTACGGTTTCCTGCGCTCGTCCGACTATAATTACCTTGCCTCACCTGATGACATTTACGTCCCCACTGCCCAAATCAAGCAGTATGGCCTCCGCCCCGGCGACACCGTCGAGGCTATCGTCCGTCCCCCCCGTGAAGGCGAAAAGTACTATCCCCTCGTCAAGGTTGAGCGCATCAACGGCCGTACTCCTGATGAGACCCGCGACCGTCTCGCTTTCGACCACCTCACCCCCATCTTCCCCAACGAGAAGTTTATGATCACCGCTCGCCGTTCGCCCAAGATATTCGACTATAACGGTATCCGCATCGTCGATCTCTTCTCCCCCATCGGCAAAGGGCAACGCGGACTCATCGTCGCACAGCCCAAAACAGGTAAGACCATCCTCCTCAAAGACATCGCCAACGCCATTGCCTACAACCACCCCGAAGCTTATATGATCATCCTCCTCATCGACGAACGCCCTGAGGAAGTCACCGACATGGCGCGTAGCGTTGATGCCGAGGTCATCGCCTCCACTTTCGATGAACCCGCCGAACGCCACGTCAAAATCACCGAAATCGTCCTCAACAAAGCCAAACGCCTCGTTGAGTGCGGGCACGACGTCGTCATCCTCCTCTACTCCATTACACGTCTCGCACGTGCCTACAACACCATGCAGCCTGCCTCAGGAAAAGTACTCTCCGGCGGTGTCGATGCCAATGCTTTGCAAAAGCCCAAACGTTTCTTCGGCGCAGCGCGTAACATCGAGAACGGCGGCAGTCTTACCATTCTCGCCACCGCCCTCATTGAGACCGGATCTAAAATGGATGAGGTCATCTTCGAAGAGTTCAAAGGTACCGGCAATATGGAGCTTCAGCTTGACCGCAAGCTCTCCAACCGTCGTGTCTACCCTGCCGTCGACCTCACCGCCTCCAGTACCCGTCGCGACGACCTCCTTCAAGAACCCGGTATCGTCAATCGCATGTGGGTACTCCGCAAATACCTCTCCGATATGAACCCCGGTGAAGCGATGGATTTCCTCAAGAAGCAACTCGAAAACACCCGCAACAACGCCGATTTCCTCCTCTCCATGAACGGATGACATTTGCCCATGTATCGACATCTTTTCCCCATCGCCGCCGCCATCCTGCTTTCCGCCTGCAGGAACACTGTCGCCCCCTACCACGAGGAAAACGGATCTGTTTTTAACACCCTCTACCACATTAAATACCAGTCCCCGCAACCCCTCTCCTCGCAGATTGACTCCACTTTCCAAGCCCTCAATAACTCTTTCAACCCTTTCCTGCCCACATCCTGTATTGCGCGCCTCAATCGCAACGAGACCTCTTACACCGACGAACATCTGCGCCGCATCATCACGCGCGCCCTTGAGATATCCCGCCTTTCCGACGGCGTCTTCGACATCACCGCCGCCCCGCTCATCAACCTGTGGGGCTTTGGCTATCAGCGGCACGACACCGTCACTCCCCAAGCCATCGACAGCATCCTCCGGTTCGTCGGCTATCAAAAGATACGCCTTCTCCCCGACGGCCGTCTGCAAAAAGATGACCCCCGCATCCAAATCAACTGTTCGGCCATCGCCAAGGGATATGCTGCCGACGTCATTGCCGATGTCCTCCGCCGTTATGGCGCCGAGAACTACATGGTAGAGATCGGCGGAGAAATTGTCCTCTGCGGATATAACGCCCAAGGGCAACCATGGCGCATCGGCATACGCCAACCCCATGAAAACCCTGCCGGCGAAGGCCTGCAAGATATCCTATCCCTCACCGAGCCTTGCGGCATAGCCACCTCCGGCGATTACCTCAACTACTACCGACAAGATGGCCGCACCTACGCCCACACCATTGATCCCCGTACGGGATACCCCTCCCGTCAGAATATCCTCTCCGCCACCGTCATCGCCGAGGATGCCATGACTGCCGACGCCCTGGCCACCACCTTCAACGCCCTCGGCCTTGATCGGGCTATCCCATTGGCCGACTCCCTCGCCTCTCCCGCCTGCCCCGCCCCCATCCGTTACCACTTTATCTACGCCGACTCCCTCGCCGCCCCCGATTCCCCCCTTCAAACCCGTTCCTCCCCTTCCCTCCTCCACTGATAACCCTATCCTCTTGCCCTCACCCTTCCGCAATCAGGAAATGCAGTCTGTTTTGCAGTAGCGTTTCCGACGTTCCTCCGTCCAAGTCCAGATACAGTATGCTCACTGTCGGGTAGACCTGTTTCAAGCGTTTCTCTATCCCTTTGGCCACTATGTGGTTGGCTATGCATCCGAAGGGTTGCAG
>JAITAD010000047.1 GCA_031284275.1 Tannerellaceae bacterium | reverse complement strand
TCATAATAATCCTTCACGGCATAGGGCGATCCGGCACGCCCCTTAACGACGGCTTGGGGGTCAGGGGTGATGCCACAACAAGGGAAAGCCGTCGTCGTGGCATGTTCCAAAATGCCTGTATACCAGAGATGCGTGACACCCATGCGGCGAATCTCTTTCAAAGCGGCGTCGGAGAAAGCGGAAAACTTCCCTACGCCATTCTCTTCCGCCGTACCGCCACGCACCGGCGTTTCATTGAGGTTACCGAATAAGCGCGGCAATACTTGGTATATCAAGAACCTTTCGTGCTTCTTCATAGCCTATTTGGGTGATCTTGTCGGCGCCTTTCAAATCGAAAACATTGTAATGGTCAAAAGCTTCGGTTTCAACCAGAATGTCGCACAATGAGCGGTCAGCCAGCGTGTTCGCGCGATAGAGGAAATGGTAAGCCCGCTCGGCGATGTGCAGCAAGTTCTGTTCGTACTTGGCGGGCACTAAGGGGCTGACATTCACGCCTATCACCCGCTCGCATTCCGAACGGATATTGCTCACCGGAAAGTTACGAAACAGGCCGCCGTCTACATAATGTATCCCTCCGATGACGACAGGACTGAAAACGATCGGGATGCTGCAAGAGGCTAACACAGCGTCGGCAAGGTCTCCCTCACGAAACTCGTGCGCCTTTCCGTTGTCGAAGTCGGTAGCAATGATGACCATCGGGATAGGCAGATTTTCAATACGTTTCGTCCGCAAGTTCTTATCAAGGAACTCTTTCATCCGTTCCATGCCGAAGAGTCCCGACGTCGGCAGGTGGATGCGCACCAGACGCAGAAAATCGCGCCCCGAGAAGAGACGTCGGATGTCGTCCGCCGAATATCCGTCGGCAAAAAGTGCGCCGGCCAATGCGCCGGCACTCGTCCCCGCAATGATATTCGGTTTGATCCCCCTCTCCTCCATAATCTTGAACATCCCCAAGTGGGCGAAACCACGCGCCCCACCCCCACTCAAAGCCAGTCCCAGATTGTATTTTTTCTCTCCCATTCCGACGGCAAAACTAATGTTTACCTTTGCACCAAACAACTAACTAACGGAATATGCGGGGAAAGAGTATGCTCATGCGAGAGAAAGTGGTAGCGTGGGACAAGCCTGTAGTGATGGGTATCCTCAACGTGACGCCGGACTCGTTCTACGCCGCAAGCCGCAAAGAGACCGAAAGGGCTGTCGCCAAACGGGTAGAGGAAATCTTGCAGGAAGGCGGCACGATAGTAGACCTCGGGGGGTATTCCACACGGCCGGATGCAGCGGAAGTGACGGAAGAAGAGGAAGTTCGGCGGCTATGCTTCGCTCTGGGGGTCATCCGAAAACATTATCCGGAGGTTATCGTTTCCGTGGATACGTTTCGGGCGGCGGTAGCGCGGCGGTGCGTGGAGGACTTCGATGTGGACATGATAAACGATATTTCGGGGGGCGAGGCAGATGCCGACATGTTCGCTACGGTAGCGGCGTTACACGTGCCCTATATCCTGATGCACATGCGGGGGACGCCCAAGACGATGCAGCAGATGACGGACTATGCGGATGTGACGGATGAGGTGATCCGCTATCTGGCCGCCCGGATGCAGTCGCTGCACCTCCTCGGGGTGGCGGACATCATTATCGACCCGGGCTTTGGATTCAGCAAGACGGTGGAACAGAACTACGAACTGATGAGCCGGCTGGAGGAGTTCGCCATCTTCGAACGGCCGGTATTGGTGGGCATTTCCCGCAAAAGTATGCTGTCGCGCTTCCTGCAAAGAGATACTGTCGAATGCCTGAACGGAACGACGGCGCTGAATACCTTCGCACTGCTCAAAGGGGCTGACATCCTGCGGGTGCATGACGTGCGGGAAGCCGTTGAGGCGGTGCGGCTGACGGAGATGTTACGTCTCAGCGGTACTCCTGCCAAGCCTTGATAGGAATATCATCAATGCTCAGAGTGCAGAAAGCCTCAATGAAAGCGCTCGCCAGACGGGCATTGGTGATGAGGGGGATGTTAAGGTCGATGGCCGAACGGCGTATCTCGTAGCCGTTGCTGAGTTCGAGGGCTGTCAAGTTGCGGGGGATATTCACGACGAGGTCTATCTGTTTCCGGTGCAGGAGGTCGATCGCTTGCGGCGTCCCCTGTTCGCTCGGCCAATAGACGAGGGTACTCTCAATGCCGTTCTCCTGCAAGAAACGATGCGTTCCTCCGGTGGCAAAGAGGCAGTAACCCTTTTCGGCGAGCATACGCGAAGCGTCAAGCATGGACACTTTCTGTCGGGATGTACCGGTGGAGAGGAGGATGTTTTTTTGCGGTATACGATGTCCGACGGAGAGCATACTCGTGAGAATGGCTTGCGAGAGGTCTTCGCCGAGACAGCCTACTTCGCCGGTAGAAGCCATATCGACCCCTAATATCGGGTCAGCCTGCTGCAAGCGGTTGAAAGAGAATTGGGAAGCCTTGATGCCGACATAATCGAAATCGAACTCGTTCTTGGCCGGCTTCTCGACGGGCAAACCCAACATGACACGGGTAGCCAAATCGATGAAATTTATCTTCAACACCTTGCTCACGAAAGGGAAACTGCGCGAAGCACGCAGGTTACATTCTATCACCTTGATTTCGTTACCCTTGGCCAAATATTGGATATTGAAGGGGCCTGAGATGTTCAGCTCGCGCGCAATCTGTTTGCTGATGCGTTTGATGCGACGGACGGTTTCGACGTATAACTTTTGGGAGGGGTACTGTATCGTGGCATCGCCTGAATGTACGCCGGCAAACTCTATGTGCTCGCTAATAGCATACATGATGATATCTCCGCGGCAAGCTACGGCGTCCAACTCCACCTCCTTGGCGTCTTCGATGAACCGGCTGACTACGACGGGATGCTGCTTGCTCACGTCAGCAGCCAATTGCAGGAAGCGTTCCAACTCTTCCTGATTGGAACAGACGTTCATGGCAGCGCCGCTCAGGACATAACTCGGACGGACAAGTACGGGGAAACCTACTTCGTTCACGAAACCGTTGATATCTTCCTGCGAAGACAGCTCTTTCCAACGGGGTTGATCGACTTGGATACGGTCGAGCATGGCGGAGAACTTCTCGCGGTCTTCGGCATTGTCGATGCTTCGGGAGGAGGTGCCGAGGATGTTGATACGCTGCTCGTCCAGCCGTACGGCAAGATTGTTCGGGATTTGTCCACCGGTGGAAACGATAACGCCGTGCGGATTCTCCAAATCAAGGATATCCATGACACGCTCGAAGGTAAGCTCGTCGAAATAAAGACGGTCGCACATGTCGTAATCGGTGGAAACCGTCTCGGGGTTGTAATTGATCATGACCGACCGCCACCCTTCCTTGCGGATGGTATTGAGCGCCTGTACCCCGCACCAGTCAAACTCCACGGAACTGCCGATACGGTAGGCGCCGGAACCGAGGACGACGATGGAACGGCCATCGCCAAGATAATTTACATCATTCTCGGTACCGTTGTAAGTCAGGTATAGGTAATTCGTCTGCGCCGGATATTCAGCAGCCAAAGTGTCGATTTGCTTGACGACAGGAACGATACCGCGCTGCTTGCGCGCCTGACGGATTTGGAGAACGGCCAAATCCATGTTCTCGACAGTAGTTTTGAATACCGCTCGCGCTATCTGGAAGTCGGAAAAGCCTTGTCCTTTGGCTTGACTGAGCAGGGTGTCCGACAAGGTCTCCAAACCGGCGCAATGCTCCAAGTCCTCTGCCGTCCGGATAATTCCGTGCAGTTTTTGCAGAAACCATCTGTCAATCTTCGTCAATGCGTAGATTTTCTCCACAGTATAACCTGCTCGGAAAGCTCGGCTGATGGCGAAGATACGCGTGTCGGTCGGCTCACAGAGGGCTTTGTCCAACGCCGTGGTGTCTTTCGGCAGATGGGGCTTGTTCGACGGTGCCTGTACAAAACCGTGCATCCCCAAGCCTGTCATGCGCAGACCTTTCTGTATCGCCTCCTCGAAAGTGCGGCCGATGGCCATCACTTCACCGACAGACTTCATGGCCGAACCGATTTCTCTGGCTACGCCGTGAAACTTACCCAAGTCCCAACGTGGTATCTTGCAGACGACGTAGTCCAGAGCCGGTTCAAAAAAGGCCGTCGTCGTTTTCGTGACGGAGTTTTTTAACTCGAACAAGCCGTATCCCAAGCCCAACTTCGCCGCTACGAAAGCCAAGGGATAACCCGTAGCTTTCGAGGCCAATGCCGAAGAACGGCTCAGACGGGCGTTCACTTCTATCACGCGATAATCCTCGCTCTCAGGGTCGTAAGCGTACTGCACGTTGCATTCACCCACGATACCGATGTGACGGATGATGCGTATGGACAGTTCACGGAGCTTGTGGTAGTCGGTGTTACTCAGGGTCTGCGAAGGGGCAATGACGATGCTCTCGCCGGTGTGAATACCCAAGGGGTCAAAGTTCTCCATGTTACAGACCGTGATGCAGTTGTCGAAACGGTCGCGCACCACCTCGTACTCCACTTCCTTCCACCCTTTCAGGCTTTTTTCGACCAATATCTGCGGCGAAAAGGAGAAGGCTTTCTCCGCCAGCTTGTTCAGGTCGTCTTCATTATCGCAAAAACCTGACCCCAAACCGCCCAATGCATAGGCGGCACGTATAATCACGGGGTAACCCAAGGCTTCCGCCGCCCGCCGAGCTTCTTCTATCGTGCTTGTCGCCTCGCTGTTGATGGTTTTGACCTGTATCTCGTCCAATTTGCGGACGAAGAGTTCGCGGTCTTCCGTATCCATGATTGCCTGCACGGGCGTTCCCAAGACACGCAGGTTGTATTTCTCCAACACACCGCTCCGGTAAAGGGCTACCCCGCAATTCAACGCCGTCTGCCCTCCAAAGGCCAACAGTATGCCGTCGGGACGTTCCTTCTCAATCACCTTTTCGACAAAGAAAGGAGTCACCGGCAGAAAATAGACCTTGTCGGCTACCCCTTCGGAGGTCTGTACCGTAGCGATGTTCGGGTTGATCAGAATCGTTTCTATCCCCTCTTCCTTGATAGCTTTGAGCGCCTGACTGCCGGAATAGTCGAACTCTCCGGCTTCACCTATCTTTAGCGCACCTGATCCCAAGACCAATACTTTCGTCGGCAAAACCTTCGTTCCCGTTTCCGCCGGCTTCTCTCCAAACTTTAACACGCCGGTCTTCACCGTTTCGGCGAAGATATCGAAGATGAACTCGGTGTCCGTCGGGCCACTGCAAGCCTCAGGATGAAACTGTGCGGTAAAGAAAGGTTTTGTCTTGTGGCGTATCCCTTCGTTCGTGCCATCGTTCATGTTCACAAAAAGAGGTTCCCAATCGTCGCCCAACGTCGCTCCGTCCACGGCATAGCCGTGGTTTTGCGATGTGACGAAACACTTGTCCGTCCCCACAAGCCGCACCGGCTGGTTGTGACTGCGATGCCCGTATTTGAGCTTGAAGACGGAAGCTCCGCCGGCTTTTGCCAACAATTGGTTACCCATACAGATACCGCATATCGGCTTGTCGCCGGCCAATGCCTTGCGGATGTTTAGGACGGCTTCCATGCAGTGGTCGGGGTCGCCGGGGCCGTTGCTGATGAATAACCCGTCATACTCCAAGTGCGTAAAATCATAGTTCCACGGAACGCGCACAACTGTCAATCCTCTGTTCAACAGACAGCGGATGATATTGTGCTTCACCCCACAATCCAACAGCACGACTCGCTTCTGCCCTACCCCTTCGCCGTAAGTGATCACTTCCTTGCACGACACCCTGTCTACATAGTTCGTCGCCTCGTAATCAAACGTTTCTTGTTCGCTACGTTCTTCTCCTTCGATGACGATCTTCCCCGTCATGACCCCACTCTCGCGCAATTTCTTCGTCAGTGCACGTGTGTCGATACCGCAGATGCCGGGCACCTGTTCCTCTTTTAGCCATTCGCCCAGACTGTCGGCGGCATTCCAATGGCTGAACTCACGGCTGTAGTCACTCACGATGATAGCCGCCGCATGTATCTTCTCGCTTTCCATGTAAACGGAAAGGCCATCCTCACGCATGTCCCGCATCGGCACTCCATAATTCCCTTCCAAAGGATAGGTCAAGACCATTAATTGGCCTGCATAGGACGGGTCGGTCAGACTCTCGGGATACCCCGTCATCGCCGTGTTAAAGACCACTTCCCCCATCACCCCTCGCTCATAACCGAACGAAACCCCCTCGAAGACGCTTCCGTCCTCCAGAACCAATTTTGCTTTCCTTACACTCATATTGCTGTCTATGCGTACGGCTTTCCTCATCAGCTGCACGCTCCGGTTTACAGTTGCTTAAAGAAGTCGTTGCCTTTGTTATCGACGAGGATGAAGGCAGGGAAGTCCTCCACTTCAATCTTCCATATCGCTTCCATCCCCAATTCGGGGTATTCCAAGCACTCCACTTTCCTGATGCTGTCCTGAGCGAGGATGGCCGCCGGGCCGCCTATACTGCCGAGGTAAAAACCTCCGTGTTTGCGGCAGGCATCCGTCACCTGCTGACTGCGGTTTCCCTTGGCTATCATCAACAGACTGCCTCCGTGCGACTGGAAGATATCGACATAGGAGTCCATACGCCCTGCTGTCGTGGGGCCAAAGGAGCCGGAGGGCATCCCCGGCGGGGTCTTGGCGGGGCCGGCATAGTAGATGGGGTGATCCTTGACGTATTGCGGCAAACCTTGCCCGCTGTCGAGGCGTTCCTTGAGCTTGGCATGAGCTATATCGCGGCCTACAACGATCGTTCCACTGAGCGACAGGCGCGTAGCTACCGGATACTTGTCCAATTCCGCCAATACTTCTTGCATCGGCCGGTTCAGGTCTATCCACCGCTTCACCTTCGCCGGCACGCCGCAAAGCTTCAGGAATGAATCGCCCGGGGTTGGTTTCCAACTGCTCAATCCAGATCCCCTCCTTGTTAATCTTCGCCTTGATATTGCGGTCGGCCGAACAGGATACTCCCATCCCGACAGGACACGAAGCTCCATGACGGGGCAGGCGGATAATCCTGATATCATGTGCAAAATGCTTGCCGCCGAACTGTGCACCAAGACCTGTCTTGCGCGCCGCCTCCAAGACTTGCCGTTCCAATTCGATATCGCGGAAAGCTTGGCCACAATCGTTGCCTTCGGTGGGCAGATGGTCGTAATAGTGCGCCGAAGCCAATTTCACCGTTTTCAGGTTCGTCTCTGCCGATGTTCCACCAATGACAAAAGCGATATGGTAGGGCGGGCAGGCAGCCGTCCCCAAAGTTTTCATCTTTTCGACGAGGAAAGGAAGCAGGGTGTCCGGATTTAACAACGCCTTGGTCTCCTGAAAAAGATAAGTCTTGTTGGCCGAACCGCCTCCCTTGGCAATGCAAAGGAACTTGTACTCTTCCCCTTCGGTGGCGTAGATATCTATCTGCGCCGGCAGGTTACAGGCAGTGTTCTTCTCGCGATACATGTCCGTCGGCACGTTTTGCGAGTAACGCAAATTGTCGGTCGTATAGGTTTCATACACGCCTTTGGACAGGGCTTCGGCATCGTTCACCCCTGTCCAAATTTGCTGACCTTTTTTTGCGACTATCACGGCCGTACCGGTATCCTGACAAAAAGGCAACTTTCCCTTGGCCGAAACTTCGGCGTTTCTCAGGAAGGTCAGCGCCACATATTTGTCATTCTTGCTCGCCTCAGGGTCGTTGAGTATGGCCGCCACCTGCTCCTGATGTTCGGTACGCAAAAAGAAAGCTACGTCGTGGAAACACGCCTGCGCCAAGGCCGTCAGCCCTTCCGGTTCCACTTTGATAATGGGCTTTCCCTCGAAAAGCGTTGTGGATACGTGTTCTTTAGTCAAAAGATAGTAGCTCGTGGTGTCTTTCCCCACAGGGAACGGCTCTTGATACTTGAATGCAGGCGTTGCCATGCTACTGTGAATTAGCTCGTGAACGTTACCTTCGGATACGGCGCAAAAGTAGGGATAATTTCGTTTCATATAACCGATTCTTTCCTACCTTTGCCGCGCCAAAACGAGCAATATATTATTTTAAGAACACTACATGGCAACAAAGATCAGATTGCAAAGACACGGTCGTAAGGGCTACGCCTTTTACCACATCGTCGTCGCAGACAGCAGGGCTCCACGGGATGGAAAGTTTATTGAAAGGATAGGTTCTTACAATCCGAACACTAATCCTGCTACAGTAGATTTGAAGTTTGACCGTGCCTTGTATTGGTTACAGGTCGGCGCTCAACCGACCGACACGACGCGCAACATCCTCTCCGACGAGGGTGTATGCCTGAAGAAACACCTCCTCGAAGGCGTAAAGAAAGGTGCTTTTGACGAGGCTGCCGCTGAGGAAAAGTTTCAGCTATGGGCTGAAAACAAAAAAGCCGGACAGCAGGCCGTTAAGGAAAAAGCCAGAGAAGCCGCTTCCTCCGCCACCAAAGCGCGGCTTGAAGCTGAGAAAGCTGTGAACAAGGCTAAAGCCGAAACGCTTGCCAAGAAATTGGCCGAACAGCGTGCCGCCGAACAACAGGCCAAAGCTTCAGAAGCCAAATCCGCAGAAAAAGCTGAAAAGACGGAAGAAACAACGACGGAAAACGCCGTACCCACAGAGGCTTGAGGACTGATTGCCCTTCGTCGGGACACAAAGAAAAAGAGGCCGGCTGAGTTATACTCGCCGGCCTCTTCTCTTTATCCCTTTTTGCGGACTTACCTGACCACCTTGCTCACACCCTGAATGCCACGCACGATGTACGCACCTTTGGGTAAAACAGAGGGGATACCGTCAGGGTAATGTCCCACGAAACGGCCTCCAAGCGTATAGACATCCACGACATCTGTACTACCTGTCGCTAGGGGATACAGAACGGCATCACCGTTTTCTTCGACGCTCGTGAGGCGCAGGAACTCATTCCATATCATGGCTGATTTATAGGCCGGCTCAGCGCCGTACGGTACGATCAACTCGCAGGTTTCCTTGTCTATTCCCTCGAAAGTCAATGTCGATATGTCTGCGGGGTGCGCATTCAAACAGATGATTCGCGTCAGATTCGTACATCCCGAGAATGCTTCTCCCCTTATTTCCTGTACAGACGCACCCAACGTCACTTCCGACAACATGCTACAGCCTTGGAAAGCGCCTCTTTCAATCGTTTTTACATTTTTCGGAATCGTTAGCCGGTACAACCGTGTATTGTTCAGGAACAACCACTCGGGAAGACTCGTTACATCCGGACCGAACTCGATATTCGTCAGTTCAGGTTTGTCTCTAAATGGAGAACCGGCATCGAACGACAAAGGCCGCCCTATGTACACCTTTGCCAAAGGAGAAGAGGCTAAGGCCAATGCCGAAGCAAAGTGCAAGGTGGCGGTCGTCGGCGCTATTTCAACGTTCCTCAAATGCGAACAACCGACGAATGCCGTCGCTCCTATCACACTGACCTTCTCTCCGATAAACAGCCTTTCCACCTCAACCGCCTCGTAAAAGAGATTGGAGGAGGGGTCCATATCACGCAGCAACCGCACCTCCTTGACTGTCGTTCCGGCAAAGGCTTTCGCCCGTCCGTTCAGCGGCTTGTCCCCTTCCAACAACACGACCTTTTCCAATCCCGTACAGCCACCGAAAGCCGTATCTACATATTCCACTCCCCCTTCGATACTCAAACCCGTCAGATTCGTACAACCCCGAAAAGCTCCCTTTCCTACGGATTTCACCCGATAGATAGTCGGCTCAAGCGGCGCATCTTCCCAAGTCACACGCGAGGGTATCAATACCTCTCCTTTGTAATTCACCGGAGCAAGCAGCGGATCACTGAACGCAACCAACTCGACCTCTTCAGTCGTAAGTATCTTGAAAGGCATAAACACTCCCTGACCATTGTCGGCTTCAAAATGCACCACAGGCAAGTCTACCGGCGGTTCCTCCGGAACGACAGGTGGTTCCGGATCGCCAAACTCTTCCACCAACAGGAAATCTTCCCATCCTGTACGGGCACGATAAGACGTTCCTACCGGTATCTCCAATATACACGTCGTCTTATCCACCTCTTTGAAAGCTAAAGCATTCGCCATGGGAACATCTTTGCTTTCACTTCTCAGCGTATCCAACAGCTTGATGGAAAGCGCCTCCGCCCCTATCTTCCGTACCGAAGCCGGCAAAGTCAATTTCGTAATCGGGCAATCGGCAAAAGCTCTCAGACCGAGTTCTTCCACACCTTCGGGAATATGCAACGACTCTATATCCGTCTCTTCGAAACCGCTCAAATATTTCAACTTGGACGGCAGCGTCACCGATTTGATTTTACATCCTGAGAAAGCGCCGTCGCCTATCGTCTTCACTGTTTCCGGTATGTCGTTCAAGCTTTTCAGTTTTGTCCTCCCAAAACCTGACAGGTATTCCAACCGTTCGGCATCGGCAAACGATATCTCACTCACCCAAACTTCCTGAAAGGCTCTATTCCTGATGCTGTGAAGTTTTTCACCCACCTTAAAGGTGTCTATCGACAAAGCGAAACAACCTTCAAAAGCGCTCACGCCTATCTCTTCCAAGTCATTCGGGAAAGTGACCTTTTTCAACTTATCACAGTTGAAAAAAGCAGATGCGCCAATCGTCCGTACCCCTGTCGGCAAGACCAACGTATCCATATCTGAGAAACGTAACGCACTGTCACCGATGGCCGTTACCTTATAGAAAATCCGTATGCCGACATCAGATACTTCAAACACACTGTCCGGAACATGCAACACCGACACCGGATACGACAACGGCTGTGTCCCTTGCACCAACGTCGCCGTACCCGCTCCCATATCCCTACGAATATAGAAAAGGCCGTCGCTCGCCGCAAAAGAGAAATCAAACAGACCTTCCTCGCCGGGGCCGGGATAGTTATCTTCCTCCGTCACTTGCATCGTATATTCCCTGCGGGAAAAACCGCTCCATAGCGGGTGAACCGTGTAAAGCGATTCCAATGAAGAAATGTGAGCAATGTATGGACGCAGGACAAGTACACACTTTTCGGTATCTACGCCGGAGAAAAAATCAATCCATCCGGCGTTCTCAAAGCCTTTCTCCGCTGAGGGTGGAATCAACGAAAGCAGTTCTATTCTCTCCAGAGCGGTACAGCCTTCGAAAGCCCTGAGTCCTATCGTCCGGATAGAAGCGGCTAACCGTATTGCTTTGAGGTAGATATTGTCGCGAAAGGCGTTCTCCTTGATGCCGATGACTTCGTATGGGATACCCGCGAATTCCACCTTTGTCGGCACATCGACATAAACGGATAACTCCTCTACTTCAACGCCGACCAGCCATGCCTGCCCTGCCGTCACTTCGTATTTCAAGCCGGCGATTTCGAACGCCGATAGACTCGTGGCCGACAACATGAATAACACGAGAAAGACCGCCTTTTTCATAACGCTAACGCTACTTACGTATGCCCAATTCCTTAATGATAGACCGATAGCGCTCGATATCCAACCGAATAAGATAGTCCAAGAGGCGACGACGCTTACCAACCAACATCTTGAGAGAACGCTCCGTAGCGTAATCCTTGTGATTCTTTTTGAGATGCTCCGTGAGGTGGTTGATGCGATACGTAAAAAGCGCTATCTGGCTCTCTGCCGACCCCGTATCAGTGACCGATTGACCATACTTCCCAAACAGTTCCTGCTTCTTTTCCGGATTCAGATACATAACGATTCGCTACTTTAATAAATTATACCATATTATTCAAGCACCGGCAAAGGTAGAACTTTTCGACTATATACACACGGGGAATAGAAAAAAAGCGGAACTACGCACATTTCCGTGCACAAAGAAAGGCGGAAAACTTTACACAACGATTTCCCAACAT
>JAITAD010000045.1 GCA_031284275.1 Tannerellaceae bacterium | reverse complement strand
TGGGCGGGGATCTGGCGTTTTCTCTTCCGCAGATATCTCCATCCCTTTTGCTTGACGGCCGTGCGTGGGCATGTTCGACCCTAACGGATGAAACAGGTGTCGGAGGTGTCGTTTCCTTTTACAATGCAGAAGCGGATGAATATGCCGTACGTACGGAAGTGCCCGTCGGCAAGCCCCTCGTGCTGCATGGCGAACAGACCGGCAAGGTGCGTGTTGTCGCCGCATTGGATGAAACATCTTTTCGGGATACGATAGAAGTCATGGTGGTACAGTTGACCGCCCCGAGTCAATGTTACGTTTTCTTTGAGGAAACGGCTTTTCCCGATGCGGATGTTATCGTTTATCCGGAAGAAGGTCTTCCTGCGGCATGGACAGATTTGGTTTGGACAAGTCTTGATCCCGCGCAACTCAGCGTGACGGAAAAAGGTATAGCCTTTATCCATGCGGGAGGAGACAGGTGTGCCGATATCCGCGTGTCGCTCAAAAATCAGCCGATGGTTGCCGATACTATCCAACTGATACTGCGGGACGAGTTGCAAGCGCTCAAGATTCTTCCCCCTGCCCTTACGCTTGAAACGGGATTACAGACTTATCCTTTCCGCGTGGAGGCTGAGCCGGCTTATGCTTCCGTCCTGCCGGTCAAATGGAGTGTTTCCGATGAATCCATCGCCGGTATTGACGATGCCACAGGTTTCGTCATTGCCCATAAGCCGGGCAATGTCATGATACGTGTGCAGAGCCTGAGTGTCCCGACGGTTACCGATTCACTGGAAGTGAGGGTGATATCCTCTACCGTCCTGCCTGAGGTGCCCGTTGCCGACAGTATCGCTTTTTCGGGGAAGTCTAATGTGATGTCTCCCCCAGTGAAAGAAATCAAGGTAGGGGAAACGTTGGAATTGACGGCTTTCGTTTGGCCGAAGGCAGAAACGACGCCATATGAGTTGTCATGGTCTCTGTCGATGGTGCCTGACTTGATCGCCGAGTGGGAGAGCCTGCCGGGAGAACATGATAGGACGGTCAGAATCAAAGGTTTGTCTATCGGTTGGGTGAGAATAGAGGCTTTGACACAGGACGGAAGCGCCCTGAAAGCTCTACTTGAAGTGGAGGTCGTCCATTCCCAAACGACGGCCGTTGAGCCTCTTCCGTCTTCTATTGCCTCGTCGGTAGTGTACGGTGACGGAGAACTTGCCCTGAGTGGTTTGTCAGGTTCCCGTGTGTCCGTCTTCAGCCTGACAGGGAGGGTATTAGCCGTCTTTGCGGTGGAGGATGACGTTTTTCGGTCTCCTCTTACTCTGCCGGCAGGTGTCTATGTTCTCCGTGCGGAAAAGCAAGGCCTCCGTACGGCAGTTAAGTTCAAGGCCTGCCAATAAGGCACGAAAAGCATAGCAGGATGAAATGGTTTTGGAGATTGCTCATCATCATCGTCGGTGCAAGTATTTCGGAGGAAGGAGCGTTGTTGTCGGCGGTCGAACTTCGAATAGAGCGCATATCGGAACCCGGTAAGGCTGTCGAGAATATGTACCTTTCCGAAAACGGGGTGGACGAGTTGCGGCTGGTAGATGATGCCGGCAGTCCCTTGCCGGATGTGACGTGGAGAAGTTCCAATCCTTTGCTGTATGTGGATAACGGTCGGATAACGGCCGGATCGTTGGGAATCGGAGATGCGATTGTTCCTGTAACCGTTACGGCGAAAGCGTCCACCGGTGGTGATGTATCCTGTCTGGTCCGGATATTGCCGTCGTTACGCTCTTTGCATATGAGCGGTGTGGATGGCCTTTCTTCGGTAGCCATCTGCGAGGACTCCATTTTTACCCTTAAAGTAGACGTTCAACCGGCCTCGCTCTTTGCACACATCAAGTGGTCGGTAACAAAAGACAATTTGGCGGAGGTATTGACCTCCGATGAGGGACGTATGGAGGTGACCTTCCGTACCAAGGCGGCGGGGAACGGAGAGATAACGGCGAAGTTACCGTGCGTTGCGTGCAGTGTTGTCGGGCGTTTCCCTCTGACAGTGTTTCGACGGGTCGAAAGTATCAGTCTGGTAGATGCGTCGGGAAACACTTCTTCGTCCTATGCGGGAGTTCCGGTGGAATTGTCGGCGGTATTTGCTCCTGCCGATGCACGTTCGTCATTTCGATGGTCGTTGTCGGATCCTTCGGTGTTGGCCTTTGTCGGAGAACCTGAAGGTAACGTCTGCAAGGTACGGGCGATTAAAGCGGGTGTCGGGGTCGTTCGTGTCACTACGGACAACGGCCATACGGCGGACTACACGCTATCGACCGTCCCTACTACGGCAGTGGTGGTATCCAACCCCGGTTTGGCGCCTACCGATGCCGTCGTTGACTTGCCTTACGGAACGTCTTTCACCTTGCGGGCAAGGGTCATTCCTTCGTTTTCCTGTGCCGAATTACGTTGGACGGCGGAGCCGGCAGCGGCTGTGCAGTTGTGTCCCGGAGCGGATTCCTGTGTCGTGAAAGCGCTGAAATGGGGAGAAGTGCGAACCGTTCACGTGCGTGCCGAGGTGGTAGGCAGTTCAGGGCAGATTTCCGACAAGTACACTTTCCGGATAACCCTTCCGCCTGTTGAAAAGGTGGAAGTGGAAGATGCGGGAGGCCATATCGTTATGGGCGGCTTGGATATCGGATCGGTTATTACCTTGTTTGCCGACGTCCGCCCTAAGGAAGCATTGCAGGCTGTCCGTTGGAGCGTTGAGCCGGAAGGCGCCGTCGCTTTCGATGACAAGGAGGATGCCACAGGGCTTGTGCGTCATATTACGATACTCACGGGAGGGGACATTATGGTCTATGCTACGGCTTTGGACGATACGGAGCAGCGCAGCTTTTTCACCATCTCCGCCAATTACCGTTCTGCAACAGCTGTTGATCTGGTCGATGCCTTGGACAGTCATATGCGCACGATGGAGCAGGGAAACGCCATCACGCTTCATGCCGCATTGAAACCCTCCGGCACCCTTCCGCAGTTGCAGTGGGTGTTAGATACCGTCGGTGTCGTCGCATTTGCCGATACGTTGGTGGCCGTCCATGCCCTTTCCCGCACGTTGGAGGCGGTAGGGGAAGGTAAAGTGAATGTTTTTGTAAAGACAATGGATGGCACCTCGCTTATTTCTCCGATATTCACCATCACGGTGGTTGCATCGCTTCAATCCGTTTCCCCGTCTGCTGTGGCGTCGGCGCCTTCCGCATCGTATGCCGACGGCGCACTTCGTCTCACAGGTTTCGATGGAGGATACAAGCATGAGGTAATCAACCTTGCCGGTCGGACAGTGGCCACTTTCGTTACAACGGAGGCTACCGATGTCTGTCCGTTGTCGCTTGGAACCGGCGTGTATCTGTTGAGGTCGGTCAAGGCGTCGGAGCGCAGTGTAGTGAAGTTTAGGGTGACGAAGTAGAAGGGATAAAATTAAAGTACAGGAGGCATGGAACGGTTGGTGAAATGGTTGCTCGTCCCGATGGGGATTTTCCTCGTGACGGTGACTTCGGCGCAGATGAGTGTGCCGTTGGCCTACTATCAGCCGGTCAATGGTGAAGATCCCGCCTTGTATTTCGGCAACGATTATCGACCTCTCTTCCTCGGCGGAGATGTAGCCCGCACGGAAACTATCCTGAATACGGCCGATAGACTGCAAGGTGTTTACCACAAGTGTAATTTAGGTCTGACAGGTTGGGATTTCGATGGAGACAGTATCTGTGCGGAGGCCCCCTTTATTGTGGAACCCGTCACCGATGAAGAAGGACGGCTTGCCTACTATCACATTAAAGGCAAGATGCGAGTGAACGACTCTCCCTCAGCGGCAGCTTTCCGATTTGCAGCCTCTCCTACAAAGCAATTGGACTTCTCCAAAATCTTATCGGATAAGAAAAATTACTTTCTTCATTTGGCTCTCAGGTTACACAAAACGGAGGATTTTTTTGTCATTCTGTCTGACGGACAAAACTATTGGCTTGTTCCCGTACAAGATTTTCCTGCCGATGGTACATGGCACTATGTAGACATCGCATTGGAGGAGCTTCCTTCCGATTTTTTCTCTGCCTCTGTCATGGATACTGCGGCGCTCATCGGTATAGCCGGTGGATACACCGACCAATTTTATAAGGGGGATAATGCGAATCTGGACATTGATTGGGGCGCCGCTTTCTTTTATCGAAAGATGAAGCGTTTCGAATTAAGCAAGACGACTTACGGCGACGATATTAGCGTATGGGACAGTCGAAAGGAAGAACCGTTAAACGCCGTCTTGCAGTCTTTTTATCCGACAGGAACGCCTGAGGGGACATGGTGGGCAAGCACCGCCGGTAACGAGAGCGAGCGTCTCCTGATACCGCAATTGGAATGGGTGTCGTCCGATCCGAGTAAAGTGAGTATAGATAAGGAGAAGGCGACGATGGTGTTCCATCCCTTTTCTGCCGGTACGACGGAAATCTTCATCCGAACAGGCTTTGCCGGCGTGGAAGATACTTGTAAGGTGACCGTAACGGGATTGTCGGCACATCTCAAAGATGAGGCCGGTCGAGACATGAAGTTTCCGCTCATCGGCTTGTTGGATACTTTCAAGGTGCAGTTGGAATATCCGAAAGGAGTACCGGGAGAGAAAGTATGGCAATTCGTTTCTGTCTCGGAAGGATTGGAAGCCTTATCGGTCGCCCCGGACGGGTGGGTGACGGTAAAAGGACGAATGTTGGGAACACACGAAATCATCGGGAAGGTTTCTATTGGCGGAAAAGACAGTACGATACATTACCCTGTTTATGTAGTTAAGACTACTTATCCCTCGGCGATGGCCGTTGCCGAGCAACAGACCATTCAGTTGCCCGTCCCCGACATAGAGCCGGACCTTTCCGAAGATGTCGTTGGTTACTTGTCGGAATCGTATTGGCAGGATGTGAAAAATTGGAAGTGGACGATGCCTGTCACAGGCAGCCTCTGTGCGAACGTTTCGTCCGATGGCAAATTGAGCGGTAATATTGAAGGGATGGGCGGGCGCATCACAGGCGTGAGGGCGTCTTTGGAAGGTACAACCCTCGTAACGCTCCCCCTCGCTTTCTATGTGGTGGAGGTGAACGGCTTGACGCCTTTTTCAGACAAAGTGTATCCTGTGGCAGGGAAAAAAGGTGAGAATCCTGCTTTTACCATGCATTATACTGCTTACGAGGACGAACCTTTCTCCATCCGTTGGTCATGTGCCGACGATTCCATAGAAGTGGATCCCGTCACCGGCGAAATCACGATAACAGGAGCTACGTTAGGGAAAATACCCGTTGTGGCGTGTCTCGACGGAAACGAAGCTTTGCGTGCGGAAGGTTATATCCGTTATTGGCCGTATGCGGACAGTATCGTTATAACGTCGTCGCCTGTGGCAAATATTACCCTCGGCGTCGGTGACGCATCTCAATATACGCCGACAGCCAAGGTATGGCCGGAGTATGGCGTCGATACCGAATTGTGGTGGGAGAGCCTTGATGAAAATATCGTTTTGGCAAATGCGAAAACGGGTACCGTGACGGGACTTCGTTGTGGGACAGGCCGTGTCCGTGTGGTGGCTGAAGCGCATGGCGAAAACGGCGAGGAACGTGCCGACACTTTCTCTGTGGAAGTGTCTCTTCCCTTCGGCGCCGCCTTGTTTGTGGAGCGAGCTGAGGACGGTACCGAAGTGGATACGGTACGTGCCGAAAAAGGTGTGTCGATGCGTTTTCGGATGGGAGTGTTCGCTGAGTTGTTCACACCTTTTCCGCAGGAGGCCGTTTGGGCAATAAGCAGCCCTGAGCGAGCCAAACTTGAAGTGACGGACGAGGGGTGTACCGTTACCGGTGTGGAGACTTTTGCAGGAACGGATACATTGACGCTCTCGGTATCGCTTGAAGGATTGGTGAAGCGTTGCGTGCTTATTCTTACCTCGCCTGTTCCTCCGACGTCCGTCAGTCCTGTTTCCGGACCGGACGGCGCCTTTTCCGTTGCCTGCATCAATGGCGTTCTATACTTGTGCGGTGCAGAAGGTTATCGCCACGAAGTGTTCAGTCTTACAGGCCGATGTGTAGCCGCTTTTGCCACGAAAGAACAGGAATCCGTTCAATCGCTTTTCCTGCAAGAGGGTATATATCTCTTACGTTCTTTTAGAGATAAAAAGCAAGCAGTTTCCAAGTTCAGAATCAAGCGATAAGGACTTTTGCGCATCGGATTGCAGGTTGCAAGGATTGGGAATGTTAGGGAGAGGTCGTATCTTTGCCCCGAAAACATTACTAATTAAAAACTTTGCGACATGAAAAAGAAATGGATCTGTTCCGTGTGCGGTTATGTACACGAAGGGCCGGAAGCGCCGGAGTATTGTCCCCAGTGCGGGCAACCGAGCAGCAAGTTCACGGAGTTGGTGGAAACGACGGGAGCTTTGTCTTTTGCCGACGAGCATGTATTGGGCGCCGGCAAAGGCGCTGACGCCGTTCTGCTGGAAGGGCTGAAAGCCCATTTCTCGGGAGAGTGTACAGAGGTGGGCATGTACTTGGCCATGAGCCGTCAAGCCGACCGTGAAGGCTATCCCGAAGTGGCCGAAGCCTACAAACGTATCGCTTGGGAAGAGGCCGAACATGCCGCCAAGTTCGCCGAACTGCTCGGCGAGGTGGTGTGGGACACCAAGACGAACCTGAAAAGGCGAATGGAAGCTGAGGCCGGCGCTTGTGAAGACAAGAAACGTCTCGCCACGCTCGCCAAAGAGCAGCATCTGGATGCCGTTCACGACACCGTCCATGAGATGTGTAAGGACGAAGCCCGTCACGGAAAGGCGTTCGAGGGTTTGTACAATCGCTTCTTCAAGAAGTAAGTTGTACTTTCCCCTGCACATCGTAATATTTGAACGAGGCCGCAACGTTGCGGCCTCGTTTGCGTTCAGTTCCCGCCGGTGTGAGGCAGGAGCAGGAAGAGGCGTTGGGTGGCGCGGGTGAAGGCGGTGTACAACCAACGGTAATAGCTTTCGTCAACGCCTGATGCCGGTGGGGCGGCTTCGAGGAAAACATTGCGCCACTGACCGCCTTGCGCCTTATGGCAGGTGACGGCATAAGCGTATTTGATGCGGAGAGCGTTGTAGAAAGGATCGGTTTTCAGTCGGCGGAGTTTGTCCCGACGGGTATGGAGGTCGGTGTAGTCGTCAAGAATAGCTTGAGAAAGTTGGGTGTTTTGCTCGGCAGTGAGCGAAGGAGCATCGGCTTGGAGCGTGTCAAGGAGAACTTTGACGTCTAATTCCCGTTCATAGTCAGGGAAATAGGCAGTAATATCGGCGAAGCGGAATCCGTAGAGTTCGGTGATGCGACGCACGCGGCGTACACGGAGAATGTCGCCGTTGGCGATGAATCCCAAGTCTTCTGCGTCGGGGGGCAAAAAGTAGCTGTTTTTGGCGATCATGAGCAGGTCACCGGCAGAGAGTTCTTCTTCGCGGCAGAGGATACGGTTACGGACACCGTTGTTGAAGATGACGGCGCGCCGGTTGCTTCGGGTGATGATGATGGTTTCTTCAAACCCATCCCGGCTGTATGCAGCAGCGATATCTTCGATGAATTCGTCGCCGCTGGTGCGCCGGATGTCGGTGAATCCTTGCAGAGAGAACGCAGGAAAAGAGGAAAAGTCGCCTCGCTGGAGGGCGTCGCGAAGTAGTGTGGCGTTGTGGAGTATGCCGGAGGCTTCGGCTTGGCGGACGATTTGCGTGAGGGTGACTTCTTCCACCGAGAGGCCATATCCGGTAAGGTTGGAGGCGCTCAGGGCAAGGCTTTGGGTTTGCCCTACGGGAGGGAGTTGGGCATCATCACCCAGAAGGATGAGGCGGCAGTTCTCACCGGAATAAACATAGTGGATGAGATCGTCGAGCACCCGTCCGGATCCGAAAGAGAAAGACCCTAAGCCGTCGTTGGCAATCATGGAAGCTTCATCGACGATGAAGAAGGTGTCGGCGTGGATGTTCTCGGCAGGGAGGAAAGCCGACGGTTCGTTAGAGAACTTCTGCCGGCGGTATATCTTTTTGTGGATGGTGAATGCCTGCTGCCCCGCATAGGCGGAAAAAACTTTGGCAGCTCTTCCCGTCGGCGCCAGCAAGACACATTTACCGCCCGCCTCATGGATAGCTTTCACCAAAGCGCCGGTGAGTGAAGATTTACCCGTTCCGGCATAGCCTTTCAGGAGGAAAAGCGATTCCGCCCCTCCGGCGAAGAGGAACGTTTCCAACCGTCGGATAGCAACCGCCTGCCCCTCGGTAACTTGGTGGGGAAAGTGTTGTGTTACAAAAAACTTGCCGTAGATGGGAGGTGATTAAAAAAGTTCTTACATTTGTCCCACAAAGTTTGGAAAAAATACCGATAAACAGCCAAGTCATGAGAACCGTCTTGAGTATTCTGGTAGGCGCCGCCGTTGTTTTGCTCGCTTACGTATGCGTAAAGAGCATCATGGTGCCGATTACGTTTCAGGAAGAAAAAACCGTGCGGGACGCCACTATCATTGAACGGCTCATAGACGTACGCAAGGCGCAGATCGAGTACAAGAACGTCCATAAGGCGCACGCCGGCTCTTTTGACGACCTTGAAAAGTTCCTCAATGAGCAGAAGTTGGCTTTTATCTTGAAAGAAGGTGTCCTGACCGATGAACAGTTGGAAAAGGGAATGACCGAACAGGAAGCCGTCAAGAAAGGTTTGATACGCCGCGATACTGTATGGGCTTTGGCCAAAGATACGCTTTTCAGCCCGGGTTACGATGTGGCCAATATGCGTTACATCGCCATTGGGGATGACAAGGTAGAACTTGCTATGGATACGGCAACGCTGACATCGGGTTCCGGTTACGAAATAAAGGTGTTTGAATGTGGTATCCTCTACGAAAACTACCTCAAAGGATTGGATGCGCAGCTTACCTATAACCTTATTGACAAGACCTTGAAACAGGGGCGTTATCCGGGGTTGCGTGTCGGTTCGCTGGAAGAAATCAATAACAACGCCGGTAATTGGGAGTAACCCGATATGCCCTTTGATGTTCCCGAAATACTGACCGCAGACAATTCGGGGAGATATACGATGTCCATCCGGCTGCAGTCGGGTGGACTTTCGTTTTCCGGTTATGTGCAGGGACAGCCACACTCTTTTTTCTGCCGCCAGACGTTTTTTGAGGCAGGACAGTCTTACGAAACGGCGCTCAAGGAATGTTTCTTTGCCAACGATTTCCTCGCTTGGGATTATCGGGAGGTGCGAATCCTCCCTGTATCCTCTCGCTACACGCTTGTGCCCCGTCCCCTCTTCGACGAGGATGAGAAAGAAAGTCTCATGTCTTTCACCTTTTTCAGTCCTGAGGCCTGTTTGCTCTCCGATACGACTTGCGATGAGGAGGCGGTTCTTGTCTTCGACATGCCTCCGGATATTCATGCTTTCTGTTCCCGTTCGTTCTCCCGCCCCCGATTTATCCACCCTGTCGCTCCCCAGCTTACTTTTTTCCGCCGACAGAGCCGTATCAGCCTTCCGGCGCGTATGTACGGCGTTGTTCAGGACGATGTCCTCCACGTCTTTTGTTTTCGAAGCGACCGCCTTCTGCTGGCCAACACCTTTGCTATCGTCGCTGTGGACGATATCCTCTATTATCTGCTGTATATCTGGCGACATATCGGCTTCGATCAGGAGAAGGACGAGTTGCATCTCTTCGATAATGCCGGCAAGTACAACCGCCTCTTCCGTACCCTCTCCACCTATCTTCGTCAGATTCGTCCCATAGAGTTCCCCTCGGAAGCCTATCTTCTGGGAACGGAGATGGAGCGGATGCCCATTGACTTACGGTTGTTGCCGGTATGCGTATAATCAGTGGGAAGTATGGGCGACGGCGCTTTCAGGTGCCGCCGTCTTTCGAGGCAAGGCCGACGACGGACTTTGCTAAGGAAAATCTCTTCAATGTCTTGGCCAATTTCGTGGAGTTTGAACAATGTAAGGCGTTGGATTTGTTTTCCGGTACGGGGAGTATCGCCTTTGAGTTCCTGTCGCGCGGTTGTCCCCACGTCACGGCCGTTGAGCAGAACGCAGCCCATGCGGCTTTTATTGCTCGCACTGCGGCTACGCTTGATACAAAAGACAGCTTTACGCTTCTTCGTACGGATGTTTTCCGTTTTCTTCGTCCGTTTTCGTCATCGGCAGCCGTTTTTGACATCGTTTTTGCAGATCCGCCTTATACCTTGCCCGATTTGCAAGCCTTGCCGGATTTACTGATAGCAAGTTCTCGCCTGTCGGCGGGCGCTCTCATTATTTTAGAACATCCGAAGGCGTATGATTTTTCAGCCCATGCGAGGCTTATAGACCACCGTGCTTACGGGTCGGTCAATTTCTCTCTTTTTCGCTTGCCTCCTCCAAGCCCCCCTCTCCCTCCGCAGTAAAGCCCCCGAAGGGGGTGAGGAGGGAGGCAGCGTGGAGGCGGTCTTCTTTCTCGAAAGAGTCGAGGTAATGTTCGGTGGTTTTGAGGTCGGCGTGTCCGAGACTCTCGGATATATAGGCGATGTTGGCTCCGCTGCGTTTGAGGACGGTGGCGAAGGAGTGACGGGCGCTGTACGTACTCAGAGGAGGGAGACCGAGATTGTCGGCAATGACTTTGAGGCCTCGATTGATTTGTCGGATGAGGATCTGGATCTTGCGGCGTTGTTCGATGGGGTCTTCATTGCCGGTGAGGCAAGGGAAAATGTATTGGTCGGGTTTGCGGGAGGGGTTTCCCCAACGGTCGATGATACGGCGCATATCGGGAGTAACGATGGCGAGGATTTCCTTTTTCTCTTTGGACGTATGGATGGTCTTGGAACGGAAGAATCGGATTTCGTCGCCGACGATATTGGCATATTTGAGCTTCAACATGTCGTTGAGGTTAATACCGTTGCAGAGATAGGAGAAGAACCAGTAGTCACGGAAACGTTCGACAGTCTCGTTACCGTTGGAAAAGGTAACGATTTGCTTGATATCCTCGCGGGTGAGGGCAAGTTTGCGGCCTTTTCCCTGAGGAATCTCGTAGAGGTGTTTGCCGAAGGGGTAGCAACTGTGTTTGATGGCTTTGGCGGCAAGGGCGTCGTTGAAGAGGGCGCGGATACAGCGGATGTACATGGATATGGTGGTGTAGCTCTTGCCCTCGCCGAGCATGGTGCGCTCGTACCGGCGCAGCCACTCGACGGTGACGGCATCGAAGGGGAGAGGTTGGGGGCTGTGAGACTCCAGATGTTTGAGGGCACATTCGTAGACGATGGCATTGCCGGCAGCGCCGGCTTGTCGTTGGGCGTCGATTTTCTCGCGGAAAGCCTGGTTGAGGGTAGCGCCGGCGGATTTGCCGAGGTAGAGGTTAAGGGCTTCGAAGGTGAAGGTGTCTTCGCGTTCGAGCATCTGGACGATACGTTTGACCTTGTCGAAAGATATCTGGAGGTCTTCCTTGATGGCGATGAGCGGTGCGCTGCGGGGACTGTCGAGTTTTTCCCATTCGGCGGTAGACAGCTCCTTGCCGGTGGGGTAGTAACGGCGTTCGCGGCGATAGGTGACACGTACCTTGACGGGGAACTTCCCCGACAACTTTTCGCGACGGGTATCGAGGAAGAGGGCGATAGAGATGCCGTTAAGGAGGTAAGTATCCATTTGTGTCCGTTTTTGAGAGCAAATGTAGGCAATATTGGATTAAAGCCTACTTTTGTCGGCGTATGAAGACCGTTTATACGTTGATGGCTTGCTGTTTTCTGCTGTCGTGCCGTGAAGAGCCGTTGAGAGGAGGGGCGGAAGGCGTCGTGGCGCGTGTAGGGGAGAACGTGCTGCTGCGGCAACAGGTGGAGGAGCAGATACCCAAAGGAGTGGCAGAGGTAGACAGCCTCATCATTGCAGGAGGAATCGTCAAGCGGTGGGTGAAAGAGGTGCTGATGTACGAGGCAGCCTTGAAATACCTCGGAGCGGACGACCATGAGGTGGTGCGCTTGGTGGAGGAGTATCGCCGTTCGCTGATACGTTACCGTTATCAGGAGAGTCTGCTTCAGGAAAGGCTGGCCATGGAGGTCAGCGAGGGAGACAAGGTGGCTTTCTATGAAGAGAACCACAAGGAGTTTCCGCTTTCGGGAGCTATCGTGCGGGGGGTGTTTCTAAAGATTCCGGTCGATGCGCCGGGATTGCAGGAGATACGGAAGACCTACATGGAAGAGTCGGAGTTGGCTTTGGAGCGGATTGAGAAATACAGTATGCAGAATGCGATTTCGTACGAGTATTTCTACGACCGATGGGAAAGTTTTGAAGACGTGATGCGCAATATTCCCATGCAGGTGCAGGATGCGGATGCTTTTCTGCAGAAGAATCGGTCGTTGGAAGTCAGAGACGAACGTTACTGCTATCTGTTGCACATCGGCGAGTATATGCCTTCGGGGAGCACGGCGCCGTACGATTTCGTGAGCGATCAGATTACTTCGATATTGGTCAATCAGCGCAAGGCGCAATTTATGCGGAATGTGGAGGATGACCTCTATGAAGCGGCAGTCAGCCGCGGGCGGGTAGTTATCTATGAGTAATAACGATGCAGATACGCAAAAAGGGACAGCTTATGAGTACGTGGTTAAAGGCAGCCGCACTGTGTTGCCTGTGGGCGGGAGCGGCGGCGGGGCAGAGCCGGGACAATGTCATCGACGAAGTGGTTTGGGTGGTGGGCGACGACGCCATCCTCCTCTCCGAAGTAGAGTCGCAGCGGCTCTACATGCAGAACGACGGCGTGCGTTTCGAGGGCGACCCCTACTGTTTCATCCCCGAACAGATAGCCATACAGAAGCTCTACCT
>JAITAD010000028.1 GCA_031284275.1 Tannerellaceae bacterium | reverse complement strand
GGAGGAGGAAAGGGAGGGGGTGGAAAGAAGGGAAGAAGAGGGGAAGGGAGGGGGAGCAAAGAAGTAGGGAGGAGGAAAGGGAGGGGAAGCAAAGAAGGGGAGAAGAGGGGGAGTGGAGGGAGGGGGAGAGGGGTTACTGTTTGTAGAAGCGGAGGACTTGGTGGTCGGCAAGCAGGAGGTAGATGCCGGAGGGGAGGGTGGAGACGTCGATGGAGCCGTCGGTTTCTCGCAACAATACCGAACGGCCTTGCATATCTACTATCCGTACCAACGTGCGGTGGTTCAGGCCGCCGATGTGTATCACATCCTGCGCCGGCAGGGGGTAGAGGAAGAAGGCGGAGGAGGATACTCCAATAATCCTGTCAGCCATCTTTCGGTAGAAGAAGACGGCATCCATGTCGATGGCCGTTCTGGGGATACCTGTCGAGGTAAAGGCAAGGAGGTTCACCGCTCCGAAGAAAGGTTGGTCGTAAGTCAGGCCTTGCTCCTGCAACACCGAGAGGGGTATCTCCAACTCATGCCACTGCCCATCACGCGGGAAGTCGTAATCCGGCAGACGCCCCTCAACGGGCTGACTGCCAATCAGTATCTGAGCTTCCTGACGTGTATCGGTGAAGGTCAGCAGGTAGTAGGTCGCCGGCTGTCGGCTGCGTAAAGCGATGTGGAATACGAAGTCGACGGGCGACTCTGCCATCTGTGTCATATCCACCTCTCCGAAACTTTCCGTCAGGTGATAGGCGCCGCCCGACCAGCCTATGGACTCTTCCGGTACGGCCAGACTTGCCCAGGGCTCAGTGATACCGTAACTGCTCAGCCCTGCCGAATGGCCGGCTTCCAAAGTGTTTTCCCAGATGTGGAATTGCGCTGCCACGCCATCGGGGCGGAAGTCCTGCAACACGTTCGCCCGTATCATGCTGAACGGCCCCTCTCCGAGCGAAAGGACATAGTAATCCGTCCCCTGCAAGGAGAGGAAAGTCGTCAGTGACGGCGGCGGAGACACTACCGAGACATAACACGTATCTGCTATATCCCCACTGAAAACCCGTACGAACGCCTCACCTACATGCAGCCCCTGCACCTTTCCGGCGGTATCTACCGAGACTGTCGTCGCGTTGCTCGAAGCCCATTTGATCGGTTCCGTCCCTATTTCGGATGTTATCCATGTCGCCGTCAAGACGTCCTTAGTCCCCACAATCATCGAGAGGTCGGTCTTGTCCAGACGGATAAGCGGCAGCCGACGTACCGACACCTGACAGGCGGCGCTGTGTTGGCCGCTCTGCACAACGATGGTCGCCGTCCCTTCCTCGACAGCTCTCACCATCCCTTTATCATCCACCGTGGCGATATCCGGCTGCAACGACGTCCAGACTATTTCTCCGGCATAAGCGTCGGCAGGGGTAAGCGTTGCTTTCAACACAATTGAATCGTTCAACGGCAAAGATATCGCCGACTTATCCAACGTAATCCCCGTCGCATACACCGGCAAGCGATAGAAAAAGACCGCATCCATGTTGAGCGCCGCCCCCTGCTCACTTCCTGCCGAGAAAGTCATAACGTCCGTCGATCCTGTCGGAACGGCGCCGATACGGGCATCGTAGAACTTATCGAACAGCGGGAGGCTCAACGGGATATTGAACTCATGCCATTGCCCGTCACGGACGAAGTCGAAGAGCGGCAACACTCCCTGCTCTCCCACATGA
Source organism: Tannerellaceae bacterium (assembly GCA_031284275.1). Next base: position 19,304 of record JAITAD010000028.1, on the reverse strand, counting down.
TTACCGATCACCAGACGCACGGTATCCGCCCTGTCGGTAAAAGTAAAGGTGTAAGCCGCCTTCTGTTGCGTTCCCTTCAAAGCGATATGGAAAACATAGTTCTGCCTGTTTTTCATCGCCGTCCAGTCTACCATCTTTTTCCATGCCGAAAAAGCGCCGCCGGACCAGCCTTTGTCCGTCACCTTCAACTGCAGCCAGTCCTCAGGATGGCCGTAACTGTTCTCGCTGCCGTCGCCACCGTCGGCAGTGAAGGACCCTTCCCAGATATTCAGTCTGTTTTCATCCACGTCCGGCCGTAAGTCCACTGTAAGGGGATGGAAAGCCGTCACCGTCTCGAAAGCGCCCATACCCATCAGCAATACCGAGTAATCGCTCCCGTGCAGGCTATTGACAGCTTCAAGGTCTGTCACCGTCACGGTGCATACCGTCCTTATATCGGCGCAGGAGGCTATAATCTGCGTCGTCCCTACGCCGACGGCCGTTATGAAGCCTTCGTTTACCAACGCTACCGAAGGGTTGGACGACTGCCACCGTACCGGCGGGTAAGCTTCGACAGGGATAACCGTCGCCGTGATATGTTGCACCGATTGTTTCTGCAAGGTGATCCGTGTCTCACTCAGACGCAACTCCTTCGGTTCTTGCGGCCGTTTGTAGAAGAACAGCGCATCCATGTCCAATGTCGTAGACTGCTCGCCGCCGGCAGAGAAAGCGAGCAGGTTCACTCCGGTGGAGGGCACAGTGGCCGCATAGAGCGCATCAAACACCGGCAGCGTGAGGGGGATGTTGATCTCCTGCCATGCCCCGTTACGGACAAAATCGTACTGCGGCATGATTCCCGCTTCGTTCGGACAGTTTCCGATAACGATGTGCGCCGAGTTCACTCCATCGGAGAAAGTAAAGGTATAAGCCAATTGCTTCTGCCGGCTCTTCAAAGCAACATGGAAGAGGTAGTCGTTCCGATTATTGTGGAGGCGGCGCATATCCAACGGAGAGCCGTATGTCGTATAAGCCGCTCCCGACCAACCCTTGTCCGAAACGACCATGCGTATCCAAGGCTCGTCATTCCCGTAACTGTCGGTAGCAGTAGTCGTTGTTTGCTTGATAAAGGTATTCTCCCACACCTGCAAGTTTCGATCCACATCATTGGGGCGGAGGTTACAGGCGACGTCATCCCTGATTTGCTCGAAAGCGCTTTCCCCCAACTGCAAGACAAAGTAGTTACTCCCTTGTAGACTGTTGAGCGATTCTGCCGCCGTCACCGTGACCTTGCAGTTCGCTTGCAGGCCGTCACAGGCAGCGACGACGGTAGCCGTCCCGACGCCCAGCGCCGACACTATGCCGTCATTCACCGCCACTATGGCAGGATTGGACGAACTCCATGTGATTTGTCCTTTCGAACCGATCGGCAACAAAGAAGCCTGCAAAGTGGCGACGGTCTGTCTCGTCAGTGTCAGCGAGGGGGAAGATATCTGTACTCCCGTCACCTGTATTTTGGGGCGATAGAGGAAGACGGCATCCATATCCAATATCGTCCCCTCCCGTCCACCGGCGGAGAAAGCAAGGAAATTGACCGTTTCCGTTCCGCCGGAGACAGCGCTGAACAGCCCGTCAAACTCCGGCAAATCCATCGGTATCTCTACCTCGTGCCACTGCCCGTCATGGGGGATGTCGTAACGCGGCAACAATTTGGCCTCGTTCGGCTGATTGCCGATGACGACGGCAGAGGTGCGTATCCCGTCCCCAAGTGTAAAGGTGAAAGCTGCAATCTTCTGTTCCGTCCGCAGGGCGATGTGGAACACATAGTTCGAACGGTTCTGAGCAATACGCCGCAGGTCTATCGTCCCAAACGACGGTTCAATGGTATAGGCGCCCCCTGACCAGCCTTTGTCGGTAACCGACAAGCGCAACCATTCACTCGGCGTCCCGTAGACTCCCGTTTCGGCGCCGGTCGCACCCTCGAAGGTACCGTCCCATATCTGCAACCGTCTGGAGACGTCGTCGGGGCGGAGGTCGCAACCCATAGTGTTTTGGATGCTTTCCCACTCGGTAGCGCCGAGTTGCAGGACAATATAGTCGTCTCCCTCCAGAGCAGAGGGTTCGTCAATGGCTGTCACCGTCACGAGGCAAGTATCACTCAACTCATGAGAAGTAGCCACTATCTTCGCCTGTCCCGGACGTAAGGCCGACACCAGACCGGCGTTCACCGCCGCTACGCCGGGGTTCGTCGACTTCCATGCTATCACCGGCAAAATCCCTTCCGGCTCAAGCGACAAGGGCAACTGCCACGCCGTGTATTGCGCCATCTCTACTGCGGGCATGAGAAAATCGATAGCCGTCGTCCGCGCATCCCTGTCGTAGAAGAACAGCGCATCCATCTCCAATATCGTCCCTTGCGTAGCGCCGGCGGAGAATGTCAGCAGATTGATGCCATTAGTGACGTTCATCCCGCCAAAAGGTTCGTCGAAGAGGGCATCGAAGACAGGAAGGTTCAGGGGAATACTCAACTCCTGCCATTGGCCGTCACGGATAAAGTTATAAGCAGGCAACACGCCGTCGGTATTGGGTGTCGGCCCGATAACGACGGTCGCCTCATCCTTGCCGTCGGAGAAAGTGAAGGTAAAGACTGCCTCCGGCTGTGTGCTCTTAAGCGCTACGTGGAAGGCATAGTTGTCGCGTCGGGCATAGATACGCTGCGCATCAATCGTTCCGTATTCCGGTTTCACGTGGAAAGCCGCACCCGACCACCCTTTATCCCCGACCACCAAACTGATCCACGGTTCCTGTGCGCCATAGCTGTTAGTGCCTGTGGTCGAAGAGCTGTAGAAGGTAGATTCCCAGACCATCAAACTCGTCGTTGCCCGCTCGCCGATACCGGGACGGAAGTCATAAACGATCCCGGTAGCCAACTCTTCCGCAGCACTGCTGCCTGCCAAGAACAGGAAGTAACTGCCGGCTTCCAGGCTGTTCGACTGCCGACGAGGCAGTACCGTCACCTCGCAATCGGCGCTGAAGCCATTGCTGGCGGCGATGATATGCACTCTGCCTGCCGCCACAGCCGAGATACAGCCGTTTGTCACCGTAGCGATACGTTCGTCCGATGATTGCCAGACGATAGGCGGTCCTACGGCGCCCGTTGGCGTCAGCCTCGCCGTGAGGCACACTACCTGCTGCTCTTCCATCACCAGTGTCTGCTGCGAGAGCACGACAGCCTCCGGATCCGCTTCCCGTGCAAAGAAGAACACCGCATCCATCTCCAGCGTATCGCCCGCCGTACTGCCGGCAGAGAAAGTCATCAGGTTTGTCTGCGCCCCGTCAAAAGCCGACCCGTAAAGACCGTTGAAAGCCGGATGCGTCATCGGAATCTCTATCTCGTGCCATTGGCCGTCACGGGCGAAGTTGAACGAAGGAATGCTCCCCGCTTCGTCAGGTCTGTCGCCGATAACGATGGAAGTCGTTTTTCGCCCGTCGGAGAAACCCAAGGTATAGACCGTCGGGGACGTACTCTTCAAGGCGATATGGAAACTGAATCTGTCCCGTTCGGCAGCAACAGCTCGCAAATCTATCTCATCGGCGATGTGGAATGCACCACCGGACCAACCGGCGTCGGTTACCTGCAAGCCGAGCCACGGATCGGCTTTGCCGTAACTGTTCGTCCCCTCTGCCGTTGCAATCGGCACAAAGGTGTTCTCCCATATCTGCAAGTCATTGGCCGCTTTTCTCCCCGGCCGCCAATCCCGTATCACTTGTCGTTCCGTCGCCGGCAAATCATTGTAAGAAGAGTCTCCTAAGAAGAGCAGATAATAATTGTTCCCCCGCAGGTTGTTCTCCGACAACTGCGTCACTGTTACCCGACAGCTCGCCGTTACCGTGCCGCAGATTGCCGTAATGACGGTTTCTCCTACTCCGACCCCCGTCACAAGCCCGTCGTCCACCGTCGCTACGGCAGGGTTCGACGACGACCATGTCAATATATCTTTCGCCCCCACCGGATGCCATAGCACTTCCAGAAGCTTCACTTCCTGCTTAACTATCGTCACCTCTTCCAACAAATGGATAGCCGTCACTCGCGGATTCATTTCGTAGAAGAACAGCGCATCCATATCCAACGTCGTTCCCTCCGTGCCGCCTGCCGAAAAGGCCACAAGGTTCACTCCCTGTTCCGTTGCGGTCGTAACCGTTTTGAACATACCATCAAACTCCGGCAAACTCAGCGGGATATTGATATCATGCCACAATCCGTCTCGAGCGAAGTTATATTTCGGCAGCAAACCGCTTTCGTTCTTTTGGTTACCTACTACGATATAGGCCGTATCCCTTGTCCCGTTCGTGAACGAGAAGGTATAAGCCGACTGCGGTTGCTCACTTTTCAAGGCGACATGGAAGCCGTAGTTCTCTCTGTTGAAGCCGGCACGGGTCAGATCTATCTCGTCCTTCACGGCAAAGGCGCCGCCCGACCAGCCTTTGTCCCCCGCCACCGTCAGGGCTATCCACGGTTCCTCAACGCCATAGCTGTTCTGTCCCAAAGCCGGCGCAGCGGCAAAGGTACCGTCCCATATCTGTACGTCTGTGCCGACGCGCCAATCGGCGTACACCCTGTCTTGCACGGTAAGATATGCGTCCGTTCCCAACAAAAGCAGATGATAATCACTGCCGTACAGACTGTAACCCCATGGACCCGGCTTAACCTGTACCCAACAGGTATCCGCACAATCGGCGACGGACACTTCTATTAATGCCGGAGCGTCTGCCGCCTGCAAGGCCGTGACGAAGCCGTTCTCCACTGCGGCCACCTGCGGGTTAAGCGAGCGCCATGTATATTCTTCCACAAAGGCCTCCTGCGGTTCGAACGTTACCGTCAGTTGCAAGACCTCCTGCTCGCTCATCTCCGTATTCTTTTGCAAGATGGAAAGCTTCGAGGGCGGCAGCAGACGTTTGTAAAAGAACAGCGCATCCATATCCAGCGTCGTTCCTTGCGTGCCGCCTGCCGAAAAGACCACAAGGTTCACCGGTTGCGCTGTCGATCCGAACGGAGCGGCATACATTCCGTCGAACTCCGGCAAGCTCAGGGGGATGTTTATCTCATGCCATTCGCCGTCACGGGCGAAATCGTAGTAGGGCATCATATAGTCCTCGTTCAGACAGTTACCGATGACCACTTGCGCCGTACGCTCACCGTCGGTAAAGGTAAAGGTATAAGTCGACTTGGCTTGCGTACTTTTCAGCGCCACATGGAAAAAATAGTCGTCACGAGCGTTGCAAACGGCTCGGAAATCCATCCTTTCGGCTACGGAGAAAGCGCCGCCGGACCATCCTTTATCCGTCACTGCCAAGCTGACCCAGGGTTCCATCGCCCCGTAGCTGTTCGTCGTCTCCGTCGCCTCCCCTGCCGTAAAGGTGTTCTCCCATATATGCAAGTCAGCGACACCTGTGCCCGGCCGCCAATCCGACACCACGATCCGCTCCAAGTTCATCAACGTGTCGACGGCGCTATTCCCCATCGAGAGCAAACGATAATGGCTACCGTGCAAGCTGTTCCATCGCTCTTTTTCGACCACCTCCACCGTACAGGTATCAGCCGCTCCGTTACAGAAGAGCATGAGAACGGTGGTACCCGGTTTCAAGCCCGATATCATGTTATCGTTAGCCGTCGCTACGGAAGCATCTTGCGAACGCCATATCATCTGTCCGTAAGCGCCGGCGGGTTGGAAAGTTATCGGCGCACGCATGAGGGATCCCTCTTCTACCGTGATTACAGGCGGCAGGCTGATATTTCTCACCGGTTCGACTGTTTTGTAGAAAAAGACCGCATCCATATGCAGTTCGGTCGCTTCCACACCACCGACGGAAAAAGCTATGATGTTTACCGGTTCTTCTGCTCCTCCGAACACTTTGTCGTACAGGTTTGCAAACTCCGGCAGCGACAGGGGGATATGTATTTCATGCCACTGTCCGTCACGTTTGAAGTTGTACTTCGGCAGCACATTGTCAGTTCCCGGCCGGTCGCCGATAACGATGACGGCTTCGTCTTCACCGTCGGAGAAGGTCAAGGTATAGGTCGTTTCCTGTCGCTCGCTCTTCAAAGCCACGTGGAAGAAATATTTGTTCCGTTCCGCATGAACGTCCCTCAGGTCACACTCGGCGGCCACAGAGAAGGCGGCGCCCGACCATTCCTTATCCGCCGCCACCTGCAAGCCTAACCAATTATCGCCTAAGCCATAGCAGCCCGGTCCGACAGCATCCGTATCGGCGATAAAACTGTTGTCCCATATCTCCAGCTTGTTGGCAGGGGTTACATCCGGCCGCCAGTCATGGTCTATGCTCCTGTCGGTGAGGTCGAGCCGTCTCATGGTACGTTCTCCCAACAAGGCTACGTGGAAACGTCCACCGATGAAAGTGTTCCTGTCTGCCTTAGGCGTCACCGTCACTCGACAGGAGGCCATCAGCCGCCCTTCGTAGAAGGCTATGATCTCTGCTTCACCTGCGGCGATACCGGAGACGAAGCCATCGTTCACCGTAGCGACGTCCGTGTCGCTCGACTGCCATTCCAAAACGGCGTAAGCATTTTCGGGTATGAACTGACGCTGCACTTGCGCCACTTCCTGTTCTTTCACCGTCAGGTCGAAGAGCGAGAGCGCCATCAGCGGCGGAGCAAGTTTGTAGAAGAAAAGCGCGTCCATTTCCAAAGTCGTTCCCTGCTTGCCACCTGCGGAGAAGGCCATGATGTCCATCTCCGTTCCGGTACGAGGCTCATTGAAGAGTCGGTCGAACAACGGCGAAAACGGCACGTGTATCTCGTGCCAACGACCATCCCGTTTGAAGTCATATATAGGGAACTGCCCGTTTACAGGGGTATTGCCGATGACGAGGTCTACCTTCTTATCGGCGCCGTCCGTAAAAGTGAAAGCACAAGCCGAAACAGGCTGATCGCTTTTCAGGGCAACGTGGAAATAGCTATTCTCACGTTCCATATCCAACTCGCGCAGGTCTATCGTTCCGTCCGTCACGAAAGCGCCTCCCGACCATTCTTTATCGGTCACCGTCAGTTTCGGCCATTGGGCGGAATATCCGTAACAATCGGTGGCATCAATTGTTTGCGCCCCGAAAGTTTCCTCCCATATAAACAAGGCATTCTCCTCCTTCATGTTCGGCCGCCAATCTACCACCTGCACTACGCGTCCCGGCGTTTGCCGGATGGCGTCCAGGGCGATATCTCCAAGCAGCATCGGATAATAGCTACAACCTATCAGGCTGTTCGGGGGCGTTTGTTGCAGCACCGTTACGGAGCAGGTATCGGTATAATTTTCGTAGAAGAGGACGATATCGGCCTGTCCGGGAGCAAGAGCCGACACGATACCGTCGTGTACGGCGGCCACGCTCGTATCCGTCGACATCCATCTGAGTTCCCCCACAAAGGCGCCCGGGGGAGACACTTCGACCGTCAGTTTGAAAGCCTGCTGTTCGGTCATCGTCAAGGTATGCTTGTCGAGGATCAGTTCTATGAGTTGCTGCTGTTTATAAAAGAAGACCGCATCCATTTTCAGGGACGTCTCCGGTATGCCGCCTGCCGAGAAAGCCAGAATGTTGTTCGTCGGTTTGTTCAGAACCTCTTCGAACAAACCGGCAAACTCCGGTTTGCGCAAAGGGATATTCAATTCATGCCATTGTCCGTCACGCCTGAAATTATAGGACGGCTCGATACCATCCGTCGGCCGGTCGCCGACGACAAATTTCGCCGTTTCGTTGTCTTCCGACAGCGTAAAAGTGTACACATCATCGGTCAGGCTCTGCAAGGCCAGATGGAGGTAGTAGTCCTGCCGTCCGGCATGGATATCCCGCAGGTCGGCGCTTTGGCGCAGGCTAAAGGCGCCGCCGGACCATGTCTTCTGAGCTACCAGCAAATGCAGCCATGTCTGCTCGTCAAAACCGTAACTGTCCGGCCCCACCGCTTCTCCCGCCACAAAGGTGGTATCCCATATATCCAAGCCGGATAGCGGATTCTTTCCCGGTCGCAGGTCGGCCTTGATAATCCGGTTTTTGATTGCCAGCGAATCGTAAGCCGCATTACCCAAGAGCATCAAGTAGTAATGGTTGCCGATCAGGCTTGGGAAGGCCGGATCTTCGACTGTTACCCAACAGGTATCTCTGATTTCGTCTTCCAGAAACAGTTCTATCCTTGCCGTTCCCGCAGAGAATCCCGTGACGTATCCGTCCCGTACGTCCGCTATCTCCTTGTCAAGCGATCGCCAAATCGAATAGTCACGACTATCTTGGGGAAGCAGCGTCTTCTGCAAATGCGTCACTTCATTGAGGCGTATCGTTACGGCTTGTGGCGTGATGGTGATGGATTCGGGCATCGGCGCATGCTTGTAGAAGAATACCGCATCCATGTGCAATTCATCTCCCTGAACACCTCCTGCCGAGAAAGCCACTAAGGCGGCCGGATTGGCGACACTGCCGAAAGGCCATTCGTACATGCCGTCGAACTCCGGCGCACTCAACGGGATTTCCAGCCATTGCCACTGTCCGTTGCGTGCAAAGTTATACTTGGGTATTGTCCCGTCATCGCTCACGGCGTCTCCGATGACGAACTGAGCCGTCTTGCGGGTATCCGTAAAGGTCAAGGTATAAGCGGTCTGCTCCGTCGATTTCAGGGCGATGTGGAAGAAATATTTATCCCGTTGCTCCCACATGGCGCGCAAGTCTACCGACCCGGCGACAGAAAAAGCGCCACCCGACCATCCTTTGTCCCCCACGGCAAGCCTTATCCATCCGTTGTCATCCCCAAAAGGATTCTCCTGATCGGTCTCCATAGGGACGAAAGTGTTATCCCAGAGTGCGAGGCTGTTTTCCGGACGGGTGTCCGGACGGTAATCCCGCCAAATATCGTTAAAGCTGTACAAGAAATTGTAAGCTGTCCCTGTGAGTTGGAGGAGGTAATAATTTGTTCCCCGCAACGGATAGGCGCTTGTTTTTTTCTGCACCGTTATCGTCACCATCGTATCCACATTTCCTGCGGTGATGCGCACGGCCGTCTGTCCCTGTCGCACACCGGAGACCCAACCATCGCGCACGGTGGCAATGGAATTGTCCATCGATTCCCATGTCATGGGCACGTAGGATTCTCTGGTGGGCAGTATAACCTTCAACCTCTTCACCTCCTGCTCTTTGAGCGTCAAGCGCTCAGGCACCCATTGGGCAGCAGGTATCCGTTTGTGGAAGAACACGGCATCCATCTCCAGAGTCGTCCCCATCGTAGTGCCTGCCGAGAAGGCCACCAGATTCTGCAATACCGTCCGGCTGCCGAAAACCGTATCATAGAGCACATCAAACTCGGGCAAACTTAACGGGATATTGATTTCCTGCCATTCGCCGTTGCGAAGGAAGTCAAACTTCGGGATCTGTCCCGCCGTCCCTTTCCTGTTACCAATCACGACTACGGCCTCGCGCCCGTCGGCGCCGGCGAAAGTCAAGGTATAGGCCGAGAGCGGCTGTTCGCTTTTCAGTGCGACATGGAAGAACCAGTCTTCCCGCTCGGTGTAGGTTTCGCGCAGATCTATCTCTCCTCCCACCACGAAAGCGCCGCCGGACCAACCTTTGTCCGACACCACCAGACTGATCCAATCCGCATCCTGCCCCAAGCTGTTCTTTCTCGCAACGGAGGGTGGCAACGGTAAGGGTTCAAAGGTCTCTCCCCATATGTCCAATCTGTTGTCGGCGATATCCGGCCGCCAGTCTTTCGCCAGTTCGCCGTTTCTGCGTACGTACTCGGTCGAGGCGCTATCCATAAGCAGCAAGTGATAGTGCATCCCGTAGAGCGGATATATCCTTTCCGCAGGAGGGGAGACCGTCAGGGAGACCTTCTTAATCAGGTTGCCGACCTGCACTTCTATCTCCGTAGCACCTGCTTTCCGCGCCGACACCAATCCATCGTGCACCGTAGCCACTTCCTCATTGAGCGAACGCCACGTTACTTCCCCATAAGACCCCTGCGGCACCATCTGCACCGCAATTTTCCTTACATCCTGCTCGTTCATCTCCAAGGCCGTCGGCGTCACATCGAAACTTTGCCAAGGTAAAGGCCCGCGGCGGAAGAACACCGCATCCATGTCCAGTGTCGTCCCTTCCCGTCCGCCGGCCGAGAAAGTCAGGACGTCCCTTCTCCGGGCATCAGCGCCGAAAGGAGCGTCGTAGAGACCGTCGAATATCGGCAGGGTCATCGGGATATCCAACTCTTGCCAACTGCCGTTGCGTTTGAAGTCGTAGGAGGGGTACAGGCCTGCATCGTTCGGCTCGTTACCGATAACGATTTGTGCGGTATCGTTTGCGCCGTTCGTAAAAGTGAAGGTGTAAGCCGATATCGGCTGCCAGCTTTTGAGTGCAAGATGGAAGGTATAGTCTGCGCGCGCTTGGGCGATATCCGTCAAGTCCCGTTCTTCGCCAATGGCAAAGGCCGCTTCCGACCATCCCTTGTCAGCCACCGCCATCCGTACCCAAGGGAGCTGCAAGCCGTTGCTGTTCACCCCGTCTGTCCGTTCGATGACGGAAAAAGAGTTGTCCCGAACGTTCAAGGCATATCCTTGTGCGTATCCCGGACGCATATCTTCCACGACGGCCATCCGTTCATTGAGGTCGTTCAAGGTCGTTTCATCCAGCGAGAGCAGGTAGTAACGTCCGCCATAGTATTCGGTGAAGGGCGTTTTGGGCGCCACCTGTACCGTAAGCGAGGCCGCTACTTTTCCGGCATTCACGGAGACGATGGCCGTCCCCTCGCTGAGGGCCGAAATGATACCGTCATTCACTGTGGCGACATCGGGATTGACGACGTTCCAAACGAGTGTTCCAAAGATGGCGTCAGGAGGGGTCACCTGCGCCACAACTACCGCCACCTGCTGTTCATCCAATTGCAGGACGTCCGGAGCGGCATCACCGGCGAGGGTGAGGGATACTGACATAGGCCTGACCACCTTTTTGTAGAAGAAGATGGCATCCATGTCGATGATCGTCCCTTGTACTTCTCCGGCAGAAAAGGCCAACAAGTTCAGGGGAACTTCCGATTCGAAAGGAGCGGTATACAAACCGTTAAACTCCGGTCGGCTCAGCGGGATATCCAATTCATACCAGTTGCCGTCTCGCGGGAAGTCGAACTGCCCATCGGGGCCGACGGCAATATTTGCCGTCTGTCCGGCGTTACCGGCGAAAGTTAAGGTAATGGTGGCCGTATGTTCGCTTTTCAGGGCTATATGGAAAAAGTGGCTGTCGCGTTCTCCCTCCGCCAGAAGAGGAGACAAGTCTTTGGGGGGCGCATCTGCCACAGCCACAGCGTTCACCACGAAAGCGCCGCCCGACCATCCTTTGTCCGTCACCATGAGGCTGAGCCATGAGCCGTTGTCGCCGTAGCTGTCCGGCCCTATGTGGTCTGTTCCGGTAAACGTTTCCTCCCACAGATCCAGACGGTTTCCCACCACCGCACCCGGCCGCCAATCCCACACCTCGGCGTCGTCGGCCAATTGGTCGAAGCTTGCGCCGGTCATGGAAATCACCCAATAACGGATACCAGCGTCCCTTGAGGTGAAGGGCAGTCGCGCCCTTATCTCTATCCAACAAGTGTCTTTCCATCCGGCGTAAGTCGCTTCAATACCGACGATACCCGGCAAGGCATCCTCTGCGGCTACGACCAAAGCCTTCAACAGCCCGTTCGGCGTTATCGAGACCATCGTAGGATTCAGCGGTCGCCATATCACGGTATGCGTAGCGCTGTAAGCGTCTTGTGGCAGAAATCCCGCCTCCAACCGCAAGGCATCTCCCGGATACAGCCACGACGGGGACTCTTCATCGAATATCCGGAAGCCGGTTACCGGTATCGGTCGTTTGTAGAAGAAGACGGCATCCATCTCCAACAAGCCGCCTGTACCGAGTGTGAAACCGAACAGATTCACCGTGTCGGTAACAGCCATGGGAGCGTCAAAGAAACCGTCGAAGAGCGAGGTATCCAGTCGGATATCCAGTTCGTGCCAAAGACCGTCACGGGCAAAGTCATAGGTGGGCAACATTCCCTTGTCATCAAGCTGATTGCCGACAACGAAACGCACCGTATCGCCGTTACCGTTCTGCAACTCGAAGGTATAGGCCGCTACGGGCTTCGTACTGCGCAGAGCGAGGTGCAGGCTGTAATGTGCACGGTCCCGTGCGATGGGGGACATGTCGATACCCTGCGCCCTGTTTTGCAGGCAGAAGGCGCCGCCCGCCCACGTTTCTCCGGCTTTCGTTCCCATCCGGAGCCAGTCCTGTTCTTCACCGTAACTGTTCATTCCCTCGCCTGCGGTGGGGAGGAAGTCCAGATGTTCCTCCCAATTGTCGAGAGAACAGCCGTCTCTGCCGGGTCGCATGTCCCGTTCGGCGCGGTTACCGATGTAGGAGCGGGTCTTGTCATCCAAGTAGAGCAGGTAGTAATGGGAGCCGTCCCTGCTGTTGCCTATCGGTTCTGCGTCGGTCACGTGCACTGTACAGGTCACACGCTTGTCTTCCAACGTAGCCGTTATCTCCGTTTCGCCATTGCGGAGGGCGGAGACGAAGCCGCCGTGGGTTACTGTGGCCACCGCGGGGTTAGAGGATTGCCAAGTCACTTCTCGGGTTCTCACTTTGGGTGTCACCTTGGCGGAGAGTCTGGCCGATCGGTGCACCTGCATGTCCAGGGTCTGCCTGTCGAGAGCAAGGGTCAGCTCTACTCTCGTTCGGTCGTAGAAGAACAGGGCGTCCATGTTCAAGCGTTGCCAAGGCGCTCCTCCGGCGGCAAAAGTGAAGAAGTTCAGCCCCTCTTCGTCCGGCGGTACAGGGGTTTGAAAGAGGCCGTCGAACTCAGGCAAAGACAGCGGTATCTCGACGTCGTGCCACTGTCCGTCACGGGGGAAGTCATACTTCGGCATCAAGCCACCTTCACCGAAGGTGTTTCCTACGGCAACGACAGCCGGCGTGGCGTCTGTCCCGTCATTGAAAGTAAAGGTATAGGCCGAGACGTCATCGCTGCTGCGCAAGGACATGTGGAAGGCGAAGAAGTCTCGATTATCGTCGGAAACGGCTTTCGTCAAATCAATCAGCTTGTCCCGAATCAGGAATCCGCCGCCCGACCATCCCATGTTACCAACACGGAGATCGATTCCTGCCGTACCGTCGTTACCGTAGCTGTCGGTATCGCCCATATTATACTCTCCTTCCACGAAAGAGTTATCCCAGATGAAGATTTCGGCGTTAGGGCGCAGGTCATCCTCTATGAGGTCTTCCGGCAGGATCTCCATCGTATTTTGATGGAGAGAGAGCACGGTATAATCTGTTCCTTCCAGATTGTGTATCGCATCGACCGGAATGACCGTTACCGGGCAGGTATCCGCGAAGAAAGATTCCGTTGCCGACAGGGAGGGTTTTTGGTAGACCCTGACATAGTCCACCAGAAACTCTTTCGGCCAGATATCCGGCGCCGGATTACCGGCCAATTGACCGCCAACGGCAAGGTTGAGGATGAGGTAAAACTCGGTATCGAAAGGCCAATTTTCAAAGGTCGCTTCGGGCGTTTTTTTGAAGCTAAGGAAAGGGGCGTTGCCATCGTCCAGAAACCATGCAATGCTGTCCTCTTCCCAGAGGAGGGTTATCTTGTGAGGGTTAAGCTCTGCGGAAGGAGGGATCAGGATGGTTTGCGTGGGTCCTTCTCCTCCGGAGGCGGCGGCCATGTGCAGGGTGCCGAAGATATCCATCGGCCGTATCCCTACATGTTCCATGATATCTATCTCTCCGCTGGCCGGCCATGCGCCGTAAAGGTTATGCTTGGGGAGCATCCATATTGCCGGCCATGTTCCGATGCCGGCGGGGAGGAGGAAACCGACTTCTATTTTCCCGTATTTCCATGCCTGTTTCGATCGAAGTCTCGCCGAGGTATATTCTCCGTAGAGGGAGTTGTCGTCTTCCCGTCTGGCGGTGATAACGAGGTTTCCGTTGCGCAGGGAAACGTTCTCTCTGCGTGCGGTATAACATTCCTTTTCGTTGTTCCCCCATCCGTTCTCACCGGTGCCGATGTCGTATCCCCATCGGGTATGGTCGGGGAGGAGGTTCTCTCCGGCGTCAAACTCGTCAGCCCAAACCAATGTGTAGTCGTCTTCCAATGGCTGTTGCGAATTGTCGGGTTCCTTGCCGTAGGAAGCGATAAGTTGCGCCGTTCCTCCCTTCAAACCGGTAAGGAAACCTTCGTCGGTAACAGTGGCGATATCGGGATCCGTCGTCTTCCATCGCAGGAAGTCGAAAATGTCTTCCGGAACGGTTTGCACTTTCAGCACTTCTCCGGCTTTGAGGGAGAGTCCCCCCTCCGGCAACGAGAAATGGTCTACCGATCGGTGCGGACTATAGAAGAATACGGCGTCGATACAGAGTTCGGTAATCGGCTGCCCTTCGCTCGGCACCGTGACGAAACCTACCAGATTCCATCCTCCTTCGGGGACGGTTATGGGATTTTTGTAGAAGTCTTTGAACACGGGGTGGGTCAGGGGGATGTTGATTTCGTGCCATTGTCCGTCGGCAGGAAAGTCACGGGAAGGCATTTCCGGAGGGGCGAGGGGCGAAACGACGTCATACCATGGGAGGTTACCGATAACCAGACTGCGTTCTATCAATCCGTTGGAGAAGATGAGGCGGTAGGCGGCGTCCGGCCTGTTGCGCTTCATGGCCAGATGGAAGAAGTAGTCTTCGGGATGCTTATCGAGGTCGGTAAGGTCTACCTGCGCCCCGCCTTGAGGATAGTGGAAAGCTGCGCCCCCCCAAGTGGCTTCGGGAGCGAGCTGCTGGTCGAGGAAGAGTACCTCGACGGCGCTCCCCAAGCTGTAGCTGTTGGGGCCGGGGAACTGTCCGTTGGCAAGTGTCAGTATGGAGGTGTATTCGTCCAGCCAGATTTGCCATTCAGTCTGTCCGGCAATGGTAGGCGCTCCAAGTCGCAAGTCGTTATCGACGCGTCTGTCGAGCAGGGCATAGTTGTATCTGTCGAGAAAAACGACGTGGTAATGCGACCCTGCCATGGAATGGTATTCCGATTCCGGTTCTACCGTTACTTGCGCCGTCGCTGCGATGGTTTGTGCCGGCTCTGAACCGTAAAGGGGCATCTCCATTCGGATGTCCACTGCTCCCGCTTGCCGTGCGGACAGCAGGCAGCCATGCCGGACGGCCACCTGCCGTCCGTTGGGAAGGGTGGTCAACGTCCATGTCCAATCAGCTTCGGGGACGTAGGCGGCATAGGGTTCGAAACGAGGTACAAGGGATACGACTTCGTTACAGGCCAGCGTGGTATCGGTAAAAGCGAAAGATACGGCAGTGGGCGCCTTAGGCGGACAATAGAAGAAAAGGGCGTCCATCTCAATCTGCTGTCCGGAATAGCCTCTGGTGACGAAGGCAAGGAGATCGACGGGTTCCGTACCGGCGAAAGGCGTTTCAAACATGCCATCGCACAAGAGTTCGGTCAAGGGGATGGTCACTTCGTGCCAAGCGCCATCGTGTCGGAAGTTGCGGAGGGGCAGGATGGTATCTTCAAAGTATGCGTTACCGATGGCGAAGCGTCGCTGATGCAGTCCGTCGGAGAGGATAAAGCCGTATGAGACGTACTCGTCCGTAGTCTTGAGGGCGACATGGAAGACATAGTCTTCCTTATGTTGTATCATCTCGGAGAGGTCGATGGGCACACCATCTCCTGTGGAAAAGGCGAAACCGCCCCATCCCTTGTCGGTCTGGGACAAACTGAGCCAAGCATCGTACATGCCGTAACTGTTTGTTTGTCCGAGAGGTTCGGCTTCCTGCATGGTAGCTTCCCAGATGTTGAGGGCACTCAGTCCCGCCGTCCCCGTCACATCCGGCCCCCAATAGTCGTCCAGTCGCCGGACGGCGCCGTTGCGTAAGGTATCAAGGGTCTGCTGTCCGGTGAGGAAGAGGCGGTAATGCGTACCGTTCAGGCTTCTGTATCCCGGCGTGACAAGGTAGGGCAGCGCCTCGACGTTCACCACGCAGGAGGCCTGCACTGTGGGGAACTCTTCGATGTATGCCGATATCGTCGCCGTCCCTGCTTTCCATGCGGTAAAGAGTCCGCCTTTGCCCATCGAGACTACGGTGGTGTCGGAGGATATCCATATAAGTTCTTCGGGCAGAATGGCAGAGGCGGCCGGCATAAAACTGACTTCCAACTGTCCGACCTGCCCTTCGAGCAATGTCCATGCAGTCCGGTTCATGGTCAGTTGTACGGGGGGCAGGGCCTTATAGTTGTAGAAAAAGGCGGCATCGACATCCATCGTCGTCCCCTCCCCCGAGGTGGAGAAAGTGAGGTAAGGGGTATTGGCAGGTACGATGTTCGGGCCGTCGGGCGCAGCGAGGAAAAGGCTGTCGAAGAGCGCATCGGCGATGGGAATCTGCACGGCGTGCCACTGTCCGTCGTGGGGAAAATTGCGGTAGGGTTCGCGTCCGGCGGTATCGGGGCAGTTTCCGATGACGAAGGGTTCGGTTTGCCGCCGTCCGTCGTGCAGGCGGAAAGTATAGGAGGATCGGGGCAGGCTGCTTTTGAGTCCGATATGGAAAGCGGCCTCTGAGCGGTCTTTCGCATTGGCGGCGAAAGAGAAGAGGTGTGTTTCGGGGACCGTATTCTTGATAGTGCCTCCACCCTCCGCTACACCGTCAGCGAGTTTGAGGTTTAGCCAGGGGGTATATCCGAAGAAGCCTGTTTCCCCCGCTTCGGGCGGACGGGCGACGAAAGAGGCGTTCCAGATTTCGACGATTCGCTCCACATCATTGGGGCGCAGGTCATCGACGATTTTGAAAGTGCTTAGGAAAGGCGCCGCTGTCTGAGCGTCCATCAAGAGGGGGGCGTAATTATGTCCCTTTTTTGCGCGGCTGAGGTCGAAGCGCGCAGGCAGGACAGTGAGTCGCAGCGTATCGGTGGTATGGATGCCGTCCATTATACACTTGAAAGCGACCCAGCCTTCGCCCGGTTGGTAGGCGCCGAGATACCCGTTCTCGACGAAGAGCCGATCGGCGGGCTGCGCAGTCCAGACAATACCTTCCACATTGGCGGTATCCAATTCTCCTCCGAGGAACTCGGGGTATATTTGGACGAAGACACGGGCGAGTTCCCCGACGCGCAGTCCATCGGCGGGTATCTTCAATCTAACTCCTTCGGGTATAATCCAGCCGTCATGGAAGAAGAAGACGGCATCAACGGCCAATTCGACTTTGTTCGCGCCTTCGATGGTAAGAGAAAAGAGATTAAGTCCTCCGGCGGGAGGTGTCAGGGGTCGTGAGAAGAGGGTGGAGATATTGCCGTACTCGTCTTCGACGTCGAAGATGGGATCGGAAAGGGGTATGCGGAGGGTGTACCATTGACCGTCACGCGGGAAATCGTATTTGGTGATGCTTTCGGCGGCGGTTGTCTTATTCAATTTGCCGAGCGGGATGCTCACGGTGTCGTGTCCGTCGGAGAGGGTAATGGTGACAAGCGAGGGGTCTCCCGGTTCGTAAGAACGCAAGGCGAGTTGGAAGTAGTATTTGTCTCGGCTGTAAGGGATGCGTCGGAGGTCTCGTGCAACCGGTCCGTCGGATTCGAGCACGGAGGGAGCGAGCCGGAGGGCCATGCCGGCCCAGTCGGCGGAGTCTTTGGTGAGCAGTAAAGCTCGGCTGTGTTCGCCGAAGATACCGGGGCGGTAGCGTCCGTCAGCCGCAGTGTCGGGTGCGAGGGAGCCGTGCCAAAGGTCCAGAAAACGTGTAGTATCGTCGGGGCAGAGATTGGCGCCGAAACGTTGTGGGTCAAGGAAATCGGTGGTGTCGGGAACGACATCGGCATCCATCAATATGGGATAGAGGCTTTGTGCCTGAGAGAGGAGTGGTCCGGGTGTGACGGAGGGTGTGACGGTGACGAAGGTGGTATCGAAGATGGTAACCTGCTCATAGGCGGACTTAAGGTCATGCAATAAGCCGTCCATTTTGCCTACGGCAAAGAGCTGTTCACAGCTGACCCTCACGGGTGTGGAGGAGGGAGCGACGGCGTAGAGTCGTCCGAGGTTATCGACTCGGAGTAGGGAGGGATCGCTCGACGTCAACTTCAGCCCGGAGGGCGAGAGGTCGTAGGAGGAGAGCTTCAGGGCGGTGTTCATGACGCTTCCGGCGGGGAGGTTCAATTGCGGCGCCGCAAAAGTCAGCGGATCATGTCGGTAGATGTATACGGCATCCAGATGCAGCTCGGCATCTGCGCCTGTGTTGACTATCTCAGAGCCGGGAAGAACGTCTATTCCGGTGGAGAAAGAGAAGAAGTTATCGCCATCCTGTCCATTGCCAAGTGTGGGGAGCGCCCAATGGAAGAGGGGCGAATCCGTTCCTGACTGTGCGAGAGGTATGCTCATTTCGTACCACTGTCCGTTGGCGGGAAAGAGTCGCACGATGGGGTATCCGTCGGTCGTTAGCCGCTCTCCTATTCGTTGGTCGGAAATCAGATCATCGGGAGCGATGGCGAACTTGAAGCTGCGTTCATCACCGGAGGTGGTCTTCCATGTGAAATTGAACTTGGTGAAGTGGCTGCGGTTAGGGTCTCCCCAGTGCTCCCTTTCCGGCCCCATTACTGCGAGATGGAGATAATAACATTCGGGGCAGGCTTGAATGGGCGTGATGTCCACGGGCATTCCTCCGACGTGGAAAGCGGCGCCGGACCAGAGGGGGTTGTTGCGCTTGAGGGCTATCCATCCCTGATTGGTATAACCGAAGCTGTTAGCCTGTTCCGGCGGGACGGTGAGGGCGGTGTAGGTATTGTCCCAGATGTCGAGCCGGTTCTGTCCGCCGTTGGTACCGGGTCGCAGGTCGTACTTGACGCGTGAGGCGACGCGGTCGGTGGAGACGCCGTCGAGGGCGAAGAGGTGGTATTCGGAGCCGGCAAACTCCGTGAAATCGCCGGAGGGAGAACGTATGGGGTCAGGGAACTCTTCCGGCGTAATCCAGAAGGCTGATACCTTGACGACGCACTGTGCAGAGACGATTTGTCGGTTGGCGGTGACGCCGCTGACGGTGACGGTAGCCGTCACATCCGGCCGTAAGGCATAAATCATACCGTCCTGATCCACCTTGACGGCGGTCGTGTCGCCGGAGGCCCATCTGACGGAGTGCATGTAGCAGTCAGCCGGCGTGTAGGTGAGGAATATGTTTTTGTTTTGTCCGGGATGGAGGGTGATGGTGTCGGGGAGGCTGAGTGTGCCGGGCTTCTCGTAATAGAAGAACATGGCGTCGATAGCGAAGCGGTCTCCGGGCAC
>JAITAD010000012.1 GCA_031284275.1 Tannerellaceae bacterium | reverse complement strand
GACGGCCCTCTTTCCCGCCAAGCTACCGTCTTGCTTTCTACAGGCGCTCCGACGGAGATTTGCCCGCTGGGATTGACACCTACGACTTCAACCACCGTTATGATGGTCATCGGTGACCTACTGGTGGTAAGTGTCATGCACCGCATCGGTTTTTCTCATAACGATTATGCGCTCAGTCATCACGGAGGTTATCTGGGGCAGAAAAGCCGTGAGCAAAGTCGGCAAGTCACAGAGAAAAAAGCGTAAGCGCAACCCTGCCTCAATGGATTTTCGATACGATATCATTGTTGTCGGCGCCGGCCACGCCGGATGCGAGGCAGCAACGGTTGCCGCCAAGCTGGGGTCGAAGACGCTCCTCATCACCATGGACATGAACAAGATTGCACAGATGAGTTGCAATCCTGCTGTGGGGGGTATCGCCAAAGGACAAATTGTTCGGGAGATCGATGCCTTAGGCGGGTACATGGGGCTTGTGACCGATGAGACGGCCATACAGTTCCGCATGTTGAACCGCAGTAAAGGGCCGGCCGTCTGGAGTCCGCGCGCCCAAAGCGACCGGATGCGTTTCATGGAAGCATGGCGCAGGCGGGTAGAAAATGAGCCGAATCTCTTCCTCTGGCAAGACGTCGTAACCGGGTTGCTGGTCGGAGAGGGCGGACGAAGCGTTTGCGGTGTGCGAACGGCGTTGGGTGTGGAGTTCCACTCGGGAGCTGTGATATTGACGGCAGGGACATTCCTGAATGGACTGATTCATGTCGGTCGGGCACAGATGGGCGGGGGACGGATTGCCGAACCTGCTTCTCACGGTTTGACCGAGCAGCTCGCTGCTCTCGGGATTCAGTCCGCCCGTATGAAAACGGGGACTCCCGTGCGTATTGATGGCCGTAGCGTACACTTCGAGGAGATGGAAGAGCAATCCGGCGAGGAGGATTTTCATCGTTTCTCCTATCTGGCTTCTTCCCGACGTATCCTCACCCAACGTAGCTGTTGGACGACATTCACCAACGAGCAGACACACGAGGTTTTGCGACAAGGCCTGCCTGACTCCCCTCTCTACAACGGGCAGATACAGAGTATCGGGCCTCGCTACTGCCCCAGTATTGAGACGAAGATCGTCACTTTTGCCGACCGTCCCCGCCACCAGCTTTTCCTTGAGCCTGAAGGAGAGAACTCTCAAGAATACTATCTCAACGGTTTTTCTTCCTCCTTACCCTTAGCCGTCCAATTAGATGCGCTAAAAACCATTCCGGCTTTCCGTGATATACATATGTACCGTCCCGGATACGCCATCGAATATGATTTCTTTGACCCTACACAATTGCGCCATACCCTTGCCGTCAAACAAGTGTCCGGATTGTTTTTCGCCGGACAGATCAACGGTACTACGGGGTACGAGGAGGCGGGTGGACAAGGCCTCATGGCAGGAGTCAATGCTCATATCCATTGTCACGGAGGCGCTCCTTTCGTCTTGGGGCGGGATGAAGCCTACATCGGCGTACTGATTGACGACCTCGTCACCAAAGGTGTCGATGAACCCTATCGCATGTTCACCTCTCGTGCCGAATATCGTATCCTGCTCCGTCAGGACGATGCCGACATGCGTTTGACCGAACGTTCTTACCGGCTCGGCCTTGCCGATGCCGAACGGTTTCGCCAATTCCAAGAGAAACGTTCTGCCCGCGATGGCCTTATCTCCTTTGTGCAGCGCACCTCCGTACAACCACAAGAAGTGAACGGTTTTCTGGAACATGCCGAAACATCTCCTATTCCGCACGCATGCAAGATTCTGGATTTGGTGCTCCGCCCTCAATTGAATCTGCTCTCGCTTGCTGATCATCTTCCTGCTCTGCAAGCCGAGTTGGACAAATTGCCGCCTGCACGTCGAGAAGAAATCGTTGAAGCCGCCGAGATACAGATGAAATATGAGGGATACATCAAACGGGAACGACTCGTTGCAGACAAAATCGCACGTCTGGAAGATATCCGCATACGCAACAAGTTCAACTATATGGAGATTCTTTCCCTTTCTACTGAGGCGCGGCAAAAGCTGACAAAAATAGACCCCGAGACCCTCGCCCAAGCAAGCCGTATTCCCGGTGTTTCGCCAAGCGACATCAACATCCTGCTCGTCCTGCTTGGAAGATAAATGTTCCACGTGGAACATTGTCCGCAAACCTCCGTTATAAGGATGTAGTAACGAACAGGTCTGCCGGAATATTCCGATAGGCCTTTTCGTTATGCGAACCTTTTTCTCTTGCCTCGCGCCATAAGGAGAACTTTTCACTATCCTTTTGGATTGTTATCTAATTGACACGCATATTCATTCCCATTATAGGCACTCAGTCAATCTGTGCAATCTCTCTGATGGCAAGAACGTCAACATGGATATTCGTAATCCGTCTTCATTATTCCATCATTTTGGCATCAGAAAACTTCAGGGGAACAACTCTTGCTCCTTCGAAAAGATATTAGGAAACACTTCCTTCGATATCTGTAAACGCCGATTCAGGGATCTCTCCTATTCATCTCTACTTCAAAGAAGCAACCAACTTTTCGCACCCTGCTTGAAAACCTCTCGGTAGGAAGAGGGTCGAAGCAGTTGGCAAACCATCGGGATTGGACATGGCCGATGGGGGGAGGGCAGGAAATCTCTATCCTCGAAAGGCGTTACCCTTTTTCTCGCAACTTGTGGTCCGCATTGACATTAACGTTTTCGTCCGTACAAAACGATTCTTCTCCCGACACCATTGTGTTTCTCGCCTCTTTTCTTTTATCAAACATTATTTCGCAGGAATGTTTTTTGTACAGTTATGGCCATAGCGACTTGTCCTGAAAACAAGATAAGCGGATTTTGAGATGTGACAAACACAAAGAAAAAAAATCACCATCTTTGTCCCACATTTTTGAGGGAAAACATGTTCCACGTGGAACATGTTCGAAGACAAGAGAAGAGGAAAACGACACATATAATAAAATGTTCCACGTGGAACAATTCAAAAAGAAAAGATGAAACAATATGCGGATTTGCTTAACCATGTATTAACCAATGGAATACAAAAGGGGGACAGGACGGGGACGGGGACGATAAGCGTCTTTGGTTATCAGATGCGTTTTCCACTCGAAGAGGGATTCCCTTTGCTCACAACCAAAAAAATGCACACCAAATCCATTCTATATGAGTTGCTTTGGTTTTTACAGGGCGAAACGAATGTCCGATATTTACAAGAGCATGGCGTGCGTATCTGGAACGAATGGGCAGACGAAAAGGGCGAACTCGGGCCCGTCTATGGCTACCAATGGCGCTCGTGGCCGGATAGTTCCGGCGGGCATATCGACCAGATAGCAACAGTCATCGAAACACTCAAACACAACCCCGACTCTCGCCGCATTATCGTCAGTGCATGGAACGTCGGGGATTTGCCGGAGATGAAGCTGCCACCCTGCCACATCCTTTTTCAATTCTATGTGGCCAACGGACGGCTAAGTCTGCAATTGTATCAACGGAGTGCAGATATTTTTCTCGGTCTCCCCTTCAACATCGCTTCCTACGCCCTGCTACTACTCATGGTAGCACAAGTGACCGGCCTAAAAGCGGGCGACTTCGTCCACACCTTAGGAGATGCACACATCTACAACAACCATCTGGAACAGGTACGCCTTCAACTGACACGAAATCCGCGCCCTTTACCACAAATGAAAATCAATCCGGACGTGAAAGATATATTTTCCTTCCGTTACGAGGACTTTGCTTTGGTCAATTACGATCCCTATCCCCACATCCGAGGGGAAGTTTCCGTATAAACCGACCGTTATTTGGATTGGTACAACGTCAGGCTGGGGAAAGCGAAAGGTATACCGGCGGCGTTAAAACCTTCGTACAAAGTTCGATTCATATCGAAGTGTACCTCCCAAAAATCGGACTGCTTGACCCATCCGCGCACCAGAATATTGACACTGCTGTCTCCCATAGCACTGATCCGAACCTGCGGAGCCGGCGTTGCCAAAAATCTTGTTTCGGCCTCTGTAATTTTTCTCGCCACATCCACCACACGATTAAAATCCGTCCCGTATTCGACTCCGAGAATCCAGTCTATCCGACGATGTACGCCCGTGAAATTGGTTATCGATCCGCTACTCATCTGTCCGTTAGGGATATAGAGGATACGGTTGTCCGGCATTTCTATAATGGTGTGGAATATCTGGATTTCCCGCACAGTGCCTTCTTTTCCCAAGGCTTCGATGTAATCCCCCACACGATAGGGACGAAAAAGAAGGATGATCAGTCCTCCGGCAAAATTGGACAGGTTACCGCTCAGCGCCATACCGACCGCAACACCTACCGATGCCACCAAAGCTGCTAACGATGTCGTCTGTATGCCTAAAGCTCCGATAACGGCAATGATCAACATCACCGTAAGGGTGATATTGACCAAACTGAGTGCAAAAGAGCGTACCGAAGGGTCTACATCCCGTTTTTCCAGTACTTTTTTTACTAACCGGTGGATGAGGCCGATGGCAAAGCGCCCAACCAGAAATATCAGCAGCGCTTGCAAGATAGACAAGCCAAGCGTGACCCCTTCATGCGACAATCTCTCAAGAATCCCCTCCAAATTCAACCATTGTTCCATAACGTTCTACTCTTTGGAGGCAAAGATAGTACGGGGAGGTGAAATCCTATCCATGATATCGAACAATTGTTCGACCGTTTCTGCACGCAACATCGCCACACGTACAGGCCTGAAGTCAGGAATACCTTTGAAAAGGGGTGTCGCCGCCAGATGCCGTCGTATGTGCAGGATGCCACGACGTTCATCCAGACGTTCCACGCTACGGCATACCTGTTCTTTCAGGACGGAGAGATACCACGCAAAGGATTCCACAGGGAGTCGTCCGCTCGTAGTAAGGAAATGTTTGATCTCTCGAAATATCCATGGCCGTCCCAAAGAACCTCGCCCTACCATCACGGCATCAACGCCGTAACGGTCGAAACAGCTCCGACATCCCTCTGCCGTCGTCACGTCTCCATTCCCGATAATCGGTATGTGCATACGGGGATTGTTTTTCACTTCTCCTATCAATGTCCAATCCGCCGTACCGGTATACATCTGTGCACGTGTCCGACCATGAACGGTCAGGGCGGCGATACCACAATCCTGCAACCGTTCTGCCAGATCGACAATAATCTTACTTTCGGCGTCCCACCCCAGACGTGTCTTGACCGTCACCGGTACTTTTACCGCCCGTACCACCGCTTCCGTTATTCGCAACATCAAGGGAATATCCCGTAACAAACCTGCTCCGGCGCCCTTGCCAGCAACCCGCTTCACCGGACAGCCAAAGTTCAGGTCTAATACCTCCGGCCCTGCCGTTTCCGCTATTTGCGCCGCTTCTACCATCGCCGCCATATCTTTGCCATAGATTTGGATGGCTACCGGCCTTTCTTCGTCCGCCACACGCAGTTTCTGTTCCGTCCTGTTAACATGCCTCACCAAGGCATCGCTCGAAATAAACTCCGTATAGACCATATCTGCCCCAAATCGCTTGCACATCAGGCGGAAAGCAACATCCGTCACATCCTCCATCGGCGCCAGCAACACAGGATTCAGCCCCAAGTCTATCTTCCCGATTTTCATGGTTTATCGACACGCCTCCTTATTCATGAGACGACGAAACTACGTTTTTTACAGGAATGACGTACCTTGCACCTCCCTTCTGAGCACGAAACACACAGCACGGTGAACAACGAAGATTGGGATATAATTACGGTGGTAGGACCGACCGCTTCCGGCAAAACGGAATTGGCCGTAGCGCTGGCCGACAAACTCGGTTCGGAGGTGATCAGTGCGGATTCTCGACAAGTGTATCGGCGAATGGATATAGGAACGGGGAAAGATTTGGTGGCCTATCAAGTGGACGGTCGGCCAACAGGTTACCACCTGATCGATATTTGCGAGCCGGGTCAGAAATACAATGTTTTCGCCTATCAGCGAGATTTTTTTCAGGTGTACGAAAAACTGCATACCGCAGGTAAACTTCCGGTTCTGTGCGGGGGCACGGGTATGTACATTGAGGCCGTTCTTCGCGGCTATCGCTTGTGGGACGTTCCGGAAAATACGGAACTGCGCCGCTCACTGGAAGGAAAAAGTCTGACGGAACTGAGCGAAATACTTTCTCAATACAAAGGCCTGCATAACAAAACGGATACAGACACTGTACGGCGAGCCATACGCGCCATCGAAATCGCCGCATATCACCGGCAGGAAACGCCATCGCACACCGGCTATCCTGCTCTTCGAAGCCTCGTTTTCGGATTACATATCGACCGTGACCTGCGCCGCAAATCCATCTCTCGCCGCCTCCATAGCCGCCTTGACGAAGGAATGCTTGATGAAGTCCGCCGCCTCCTCGCCGAAGGTTTGTCACCCGATGACCTTATCTACTACGGGCTTGAATATAAGTATCTTACCCTGCATCTCATCGGCCGATTGTCCTATGACGACATGGTAAAGCAATTAGAAACGGCCATCCACCAATTTGCCAAACGGCAAATGACGTGGTTTCGCGGGATGGAACGTCGCGGTATTCCTATCCATTGGATAGAGGCTACTCTCCCGCTGTCGGAAAGCTCGCCATCGCGCGTTTTTACCTACCTTTGCTGCCCCAATGAAAAAAGAGGAAAGGTATACAGGCGTATTGAACTGGTTCGAGGAGAACATGCCGATGGCGGAGTCCGAACTTCGACACACGGACTCTTTTCAGTTTCTTCTTGCCGTTATCCTGTCGGCACAATGTACCGACAAACGGGTGAACATTGTCACGCCGGCGCTATTTGCAGCTTTCCCCACTCCTCAATCGCTCGCTTCGGCCTCTCCCGAAGAGGTGTATCCGTATATCCGCACCGTTTCCTATCCGAATAACAAAGCGAATCATCTGGTCAGGATGGCGCAAATGTTGATGGACGACTTCGGAGGACATATTCCGTCCACCGTAGAAGAATTGCAACGGTTACCCGGCGTGGGGCGCAAGACGGCCAACCTCGTGGCCGGCGTCATCTACGGTGTCCCGACGATGCCGGTGGATACGCACGTTTTTCGCGTATCTAATCGTATCGGACTCACCATTGACAGTAAAACGCCTTGGGAGACCGAACGGGAACTCGTCAAGTTCATTCCCGCCAGACTGCTGAACAAAGCCCACCATTGGCTGATACTGCACGGCCGTTACATCTGCCGTGCCCGAAACCCTCGTTGTGCAGATTGCGGGCTATGCCCTTGGTGCCGTTATTTCGACGGGCTTTCTGCGTAATACTTTCATCGTTATTTTAATAGAGAAAAATGGACAGATTAGTTGTTTTTGACACGACATTGCGGGACGGCGAACAGGTACCCGGTTGCCAGCTGAACACGGTAGAGAAGATTGAAGTAGCCCGTGCGTTGGAAGGGTTGGGCGTAGATGTCATTGAAGCGGGCTTTCCCGTTTCCAGTCCGGGGGACTTCAACAGCGTAGTGGAAATATCCAAAGCCGTCACGTGGCCGGTCATCTGCGCCCTTACCCGTGCGGTAGAACACGACATAGACGTCGCCGCCGAGGCGCTTAAATATGCCAAGCGGGGACGTATCCATACCGGCATCGGTACGTCGGAATACCATATCCGGCACAAGTTCAATTCCAATCAGGAGGATATCCTCCAACGTGCCGTCGCAGCCGTCAAATATGCCAAAAAATACGTTGAAGACGTCGAGTTCTACTGCGAAGATGCCGGCCGTACCGAGAACGAGTACCTTGCACGCGTGGTAGAAGCCGTCATCAAAGCCGGAGCAACGACTGTCAATATTCCCGATACGACCGGCTACTGCCTTCCCGAAGAATATGGCGCCAAGATTCGTTTCCTCAAAGAACATGTTGCCGGCATCGACCATGCTATCCTCTCGACCCACTGCCACAATGACTTGGGAATGGCGACAGCCAATACCGTACAAGGTGTCCTCAACGGCGCCCGTCAAGTGGAAGTGACGATTAACGGTATAGGCGAACGTGCCGGCAACACTTCCATCGAAGAGATCACCATGATCTTCCACAGCCATCGCGAAAAGGATATTGCCACCAACATCAACACGACGAAGATATACGGCGTCAGCCGCATGGTATCGGCACTGATGAACATGCCCATCCAACCAAACAAAGCCATCGTCGGACGCAATGCCTTCGCTCATTCGTCCGGCATCCATCAGGACGGCGTTTTGAAAAATCGCGAGAGCTACGAAATTATCGATCCGAAAGACATCGGTATCGATGACAACGCCATCGTTCTCACTGCCCGTAGCGGACGCGCCGCACTCAAACATCGCCTCTCCATTCTCGGTATCCAAACAGATCAGGAGAAACTGGACAAGGTGTACGCCCAATTTCTCAAGCTTGCCGACAGCAAGAAAGATATCAACGACGATGACATCCTCCTGCTCGTGGGGAAAGACCGGACGGAAACCCATCGCATCAAGTTGGATTACCTGCAAGTGGTCAGCGGCATCGGCGTACAACCGGTGGCAAGTATTTGCCTAAACCTGTCGGGTGTCAAACGCTACGAGACGGCAGCCGGCAACGGTCCTGTCGATGCAGCCATCAAGGCAGTAAAGAAAGCTGTCAGCAATGGCGACATGACCATTCAGGAGTTCCTCATCCAAGCCATCAACAAGGGGAGTGACGACACGGGCAAGGTGCATATCCAAGTGGAATATCAGGGCAACGTTTTCTACGGTTTCTCGGCCAACACCGATATCGTAGCGGCAGCCACCGAAGCCTTTATCGACGCCATTAACAAGTTTATCTGCTAAGCTTATCGGCGATTACAATTTGTTGAGCATCTTCAAGGTGGCCTTGATGGCGGCTTCGGTCTGGTCGGCATCAAGGCCTCTGGTTTTGAAATCGACGCCGTCGTACTGCCAACTGATGATGGTCTGTACCAAGGCGTCCGTGCGTCCACCGGGGGGTATGGACACGGAGTAATTGGTGAGGGTAGGGAAAGGTCGCTCCAATCCGGTGTATATCTTGCGTAAGGCGCGGACGAAGGCGTCGTATTGCCCATCGCCGGAAGAGGATTCTTCGTAAGCACACCCCTCGATTTCTATCTTTACCGTGGCGACGGGACGAAGCCCTTGCGCCAACGAAAGGGAGTAATTCAGAATACGGACTTTGCCGTTTTCCTGCGCCTCGTGGTGGAGAACGTCGCTGATGATGTAGGGAAGGTCTTCGGTGGTAACGATCTCTTTCTTGTCACCGAGTTCGATAATACGGTCGGTGATACGGCGCATGGAATCCTCGTCAAGGTTGATGCCGAGCGTTTCGAGATTCTTCTTGATGTTCGCCTTGCCGGAGTTCTTACCCAAAGCGTACTCACGGATACGGCCGAACCGTTCGGGGAGGAGATCGTTGTAGTAGAGGTTACCTTTGCTGTCGCCATCGGCATGGACACCGGCACACTGGGTAAATACGTATTCGCCGACGACGGGTTTGTTCGGCGGCAG
>JAITAD010000089.1 GCA_031284275.1 Tannerellaceae bacterium | reverse complement strand
TTATCGACGAAGAAAAGACGGCTCTCGAACATCTTCTGATGTATCAGGACGCTGCCTTGGGCTTGGGTGGCGACGACAAGGAGCACGCTCAGGAGGTCGGGGGTCAGGCCCGGCCACGGCGCATCGGAGAGGGTGAGTATGGAACCGTCGATAAAGGTATCAATATGATAGGTATCGTGGGGAGGGATGTGGATGTCGTCGCCGGACTGTTCGACGGTAATCCCCAGACGCCGGAAAGCCTCAGGTATGATACCGAGATGGGGACAGCCGGCATTGCGAATCCTGAGGTCGGAGTGTGTCATGGCGGCCATACCGATGAAACTGCCGACTTCTATCATATCGGGGAGGATAGTATGGTCTGTCCCCCGAAGACTATCAACTCCTTCAATGGTGAGCAGATTGGAGCCGACGCCGCCGATGTGTGCGCCCATGGCGATGAGCAGGCGGCAGAGTTGTTGGATATAAGGTTCGCAGGCGGCGTTGTAGATGGTAGTAGTTCCCTGTGCCAGGACGGCGGCCATGAGGATGTTGGCCGTACCGGTGACGGAGGCTTCTTCAAGGAGCATATAGGCACCTTGTAAGGGACGGCGGGCGATGACTTCGTAGTGTTGCAGGCTTTGGTGATAGACAAAATCGGCGCCGAGACGGCGGATACCGTCGAAATGGGTATCGAGGCGGCGGCGTCCTATCTTGTCGCCACCGGGTTCGGGAATGACGGCTTGCCCGAAACGGCCGACAAGGGGGCCGACAACCATCACAGACCCTCTGAGTCGTGCCGAACGCCGACGGAAAGATTCGGTGTAGAGATAGTCGAGGTTGGGGCTGTCGGCCTGAAAAGAGCAAACGCCTTTTTCACGGGGAGTGACTTTGACGCCCATCTCCCGCAAGAGATCTATGAGGCTATTGACGTCGAGGATGTCGGGGATATTGCGGAGGGTGACTTCGTGAGAGGTCAGGAGGGTAGCGCAGATAAGTTCGAGGGCTTCGTTCTTGGCGCCCTGAGGAATGATATCGCCCCGTAAAGGGTGTCCTCCTTCGATGACGAATGTACTCATTAGTCGGATTTGTGGTATTGAATGGGGACAAAGGTAGAAAATCTTGTTACCTTTGTCCCCATAACTAAGGAACATGGAGACAATCATGTAAAACAGGGTGTAGAACAGCTAAGGGGGAGAAAAGCAATGAGGGGTGGGGTATACCTAATTTTGAGAAAGGATTGTGTCTATGTTTGAAGTAGAAAAAGGGACAAAGGTCTGCTTGGTGGGCGTCGTAACGCCGAATCAGGACGAGGTTAAGGTGGGGGAATATCTGGATGAATTGGCTTTCTTGGCGGAGACGGCGGGATTTGTTTCGGTGAAGCGTTTCACGCAACGATTGGAATCGCCGCATCCGGTAACTTTCGTCGGGTCAGGCAAACTGGCGGAAATCAGAGAATACGTCGTAGAGCACGATGTGGAATCGGTGATTTTCGACGATGAATTGTCGGCCAAACAATTGCGCAACATCGAGAAAGTGTTGCAAGTGCGTATCCTGGACCGCACAAGTCTGATATTGGAGATATTTGCTTTGCGTGCACGGACGGCACATGCGAAGACCCAAGTGGAATTGGCACAATATCAGTACATGTTACCGCGCTTGACACGTTTGTGGACACATCTGGAACGTCAACGGGGCGGAGGGGCGACAATGCGTGGACCGGGCGAGACACAGTTGGAAACGGACAAGCGTATCATTCAGGACAGGATAGCCAAACTGAAACAGGACTTGGCGGATATCGACAGGCAGAAGCGCGTACAGCGGCAAAACCGTGGAAAGCTTGTGCGGGTGGCGTTGGTAGGTTACACGAACGTAGGGAAGTCTACGCTGATGAACTTGCTGAGCAAGAGCGAAGTGTTTGCGGAAAATAAGCTCTTCGCCACATTGGATACGACGGTTCGTAAGGTGACGGTAGATAACTTGCCCTTTCTGCTGTCGGATACGGTGGGTTTTATCCGCAAGTTGCCGACGGAGTTGGTAGAATCGTTCAAATCAACGTTAGATGAGGTACGGGAAGCCGATATGCTGGTGCATGTGGTGGACGTGTCGCATCCGTCGTTCGAGAGCCAGATCATAACGGTAGAGCGTACGTTGCAGGATATTGGCGGAGGAGACAAACCAACCATTCTGGTATTCAACAAACTGGATGCTTTCAGTTATGTGCCTAAGGATCCTGATGACCTGACGCCGGTGGTGCGCGAGAACCTGTCGGCGGAGGATGTACAGGCGGAGTGGAAGGAACGTCGTGCCGATTGTCTGTTTATCTCGGCGAAAGAGCATCTGGGGGTCGATGAACTCAAGGCTTTGCTCTATGAACGGGTACGGGATATACATGTGACGCGTTTCCCGTACAACGACTTTCTTTTCCCCGATGTGGTAGAGGAATGAGACAGGGCGAGGACCTCAGGGTTGCGTGAGGTAGTCCGGGCATGGCGAAAAAAAGGGGGAAAAGGTTTGCGGGTGTGAAAAGTTGATGTAGTTTTGCGAACTGATTCAACGGGTTAAGTTTTTAATAGTTTACGTAATGATTGTAGTACCTATCAAGGAGGGAGAAAACATCGAAAGGGCGCTGAAACGTTTCAAGCGCAAGTTTGAACGGACGGGCATGGTGCGGGAACTGCGTGGACGTCAAGCGTTTATCAAACCTTCGGTGGCGAAACGCAAGCAGTTGTTGCACGCCGTGTACGTGCAGAAGCTGCAGCGGGCGGAAGAGTGATGGCCTAATTTTAAGGAGTATGCCATGGAAATAAGGATTCAGTCGGTTCATTTTGATGCCTCGGACAAGTTAGAGTTGTTCGTGACGAAGAAAGTATCGAAGCTGGAGAAGTTCTATGAGGATATTCCGGCGGCCGATGTGTCAATGAAGCTGACCAAGCCGGAAACGGCGTTGAACAAAGAGGTGGGGATTTCTCTGAAAATGAAAGGAGGCGACCTCTTCGCCGAAAAGCGGGCGGACTCCTTTGAGGAAGCGATAGACGGATGCGTCGAAGCGCTGGAAAAACAACTCATCAAGCGTAAAGAAAAAAGCCGCAGCTGATAGCTACGGCTTTTTTCGTACAGTGCAAGGATGCGTCCGAATCAGAGGATGCGCACTTCTTCGTCGCCTTCGCTCTGCGGAGTGATGAGTTTGTAGCCTTTGCCATGTATGTTGATGATCTCAATGGCAGGGTCCTGTCTAAGCAATTTACGGAGCTTGGTGATGTAGACGTCCATGCTGCGGGCGTTGAAGTAGTTGTCTTCGACCCAGATACGCCGCAGGGCATAGTTACGTTCGAGGACGGCATTGGCATGGGAGCAGAGGAGGGTGAGCAGTTCACTTTCCTTAGTGGTGAGTTTGGTAGGGACACCGTTGATGGTAAGGGTCTGTTTCTGGGTATCGAAGAAAAAGTTACCGAGTTTGTAGGTCGTCCGGCTCTTGGTACGGTTACCCCTGATGCGGCGCAGGATAGCTTCGATACGGAACATCAGCTCCTCCATACTGAAAGGTTTGGCCAGATAGTCGTCGCCACCGATGCGGAACCCCTCGAGGACATCTTCCTTCATCGACTTGGCGGTGAGGAAAATGATAGGGATGTTAGGATTGATCGAGCGTATCTCCTGCGCCAGAGCGAAGCCGTCTTTCTTGGGCATCATCACATCAAGCACACAGAGGTCATAGCCCTCTTTGGCAAAGGCTTTGGAGCCGGCCTCCCCATCGGGGAAGAGGTCTGTCTGATAGCCTTTGGCCTGCAAGAACTCTCGGAGGATAAGGCCGAGGTTCTCGTCGTCTTCACAGAAAAAGATTCTCACTGTTTCGTCCATGGTGATAAAAATTAAATTAATGGTAAAGAGATGATGAACTTTGTACCGACTCCGGCATAGCCGTTTTCGGCACGGATATTTCCTTTATGGTCTTCGACTATCTTGCGGACATACGCCAGTCCGAGACCGAAACCCTTGACATTGTGCACATTCCCTGTAGGCACACGATAGAAACGGTCGAATATCTTTTTGAGATGTTCTTTGCGGATACCTATACCGTTGTCTTCGAGCGTGACAATAAGCCGGTCACCCTCGTTACGGGTGGTGATGAGCAGGCGGAGAGGAACTTCGGGGCGGCGGTATTTGACGGCATTGTCGAGGAGATTGAAGAGGACATTAGTGATGTGCATCTCATCGACGTAGATGGTAGATTCTTCGGCTTGGAGATCAACGTCCAACTCGCCGCCGTAGGTACCTACTTTGAGCGCAAAGATATTGGCCACACCGGCGATGAGGTCGTTGGCATCCATCTCTTTGAGTTTGAGGGCAGCTTGACGGCGTTCAAAGAGGGATATTTGCAAGACCTTCTCGATGAGGAAACTCAACCGGCGAGTCTCATCGGTGATGACCCCCGAAATGTGCCGGAAGGTGTCGGGGTTCTTGTTTACGTCGGCATCGGCCAACATCTGCGCCGCCAGAGAGATGGTAGAGACAGGGGTTTTGAGTTCATGGGTCATGTTATTGACGAAGTCATTCTTCATCTCGGAAAGTTTCTTCTGGCGGAAGATGACGAACAGCGTGACGGAAAATATCATCAGCAAAAGAGCCGAGAAGATGATTGACGGAACGAAGAACGTGACACGGCTGTTGATATAGCTCCGTTTGGTAGGGAGGTAGAGGCGAAGATAGGTGAGGCGCGAAGGCGGA
Source organism: Tannerellaceae bacterium (assembly GCA_031284275.1). The sequence continues at coordinate 13,610 of JAITAD010000089.1, read as the reverse complement.
TCGTTGGGGAAGAGGGTCTGCGTGTAGAGATCGGCGAAGGGAGGGGTATTTTCGCCGCTGTCGCTACGGTAGATGACATATCCGTCGCGGTCAATGACGAAAAAGACAAAAGGGAGCACCAGACCTTTGTTCCGCAACTCGGTTTCGATACTTTTTTCCAGTCGTTTGAAACTGACACGTTCTTCGATGGGGCGTAACGAAGCGGCATGAAGCATGTCGTTGATAACATCATTGACGACTGCGTTACGACGGAGATAACGGTGTACGAATCCGTCCTGCATACCCCGTAGGGATCCCATAAGCCCGTGAGATCCTTCGGGGGTGAGCCGTCGGTAGGGGGAAGGCGGTGATGATGGGCGGAAGTCGATACTGTCGGCGTAGGACGATGCTCCGCCTTGCAGGCGGTATCGGATATGTTCTTCGCGGAGAATATCTTCTTCGAGGTATCGGCGCACTTCGTCGCGTTCAAGGTTTTTAGAAACCTGATCAAGACAGGCTTTGACGGTTTCATTGAACTGTGCGCTGTAAGTATTGATGATACTCTTGATGTAACTCATCTGGAGATAGAGCAGCCCTGCGAAGGCAAATGCCATCACGACCGTCAATAACCAGATGGTAGACTTACGCATTAGTTTGTCAGCATAATTGAAACCACAAGCAAATAACGGAGCTTTTGGCGAGATATTTACATAACGGATGCTAAAAAAGCAGGCTTCTGTATTATTTAAGATTTCGGCAGGCACAAAAATAAAGAGGGACGGGAAGCGAAATGCTTCCCGTCCCTCCTTATACGTTGAACAATATCGGAAATGTTGTTGAAGAGAGGCAAGAACGTCAGGGGAGGAGTATCTTGTGAGTGGAGTCGGGGGTACGGATGAGGTAGAGGCCGGAGGGGAGGGGATAGTGGTGGGTTGCGGTAACGAGGGTAGAAACGATCGTCCGGCCGGTAGGGGTACAGATGGTGACAGGCTGGGGTGTGGGGGCGACAAGGGTTAGAACGACGGCGCCGTCATCGGCGGAAACATGGACAGGAGCAACAGACGAGGCCGACGATGAGAGAGGAGTGATAGCAAGAGGAGGGGTATCGGAACGTTTGACGACGATGTGGTAGTCGGTGGTGACGTCTAAGATATCGACAGTGTAGCTGCCGTCGGCTTCGCGGGGGACAAAGAGGAGAGAACTGTCGGAACTTGAGCGAGAGGTTTTGAGATAGATACGGGCGTAGTCACCGTAGTAGACAGGGACGACACGGAAACGGAAATCATTGTGAGGCGTGACGTAGGCTTCGAGGAAGTTAAAGCCGAAAACGGACAGGCCATCGTCGGAATCGACGGTGATACGTAACATATTCGCCGGACGGGGAATAGAGACGCTGATATTACCGGAAGAGCCGGCAACAAAGTCATAGTGATAGACACCGGACAACTCATCTCTGTCGAAAGGAGTAAGGAAATGCTCCACAGGGACAGCGTTCACGGTATCGACAAAAGTAACGAGGGGAGCAACGGATAGATAGCCATCGGCGTTCATACGGACAGCGAACTCGACGACGGCGCCGTGTGCGGCCTTGAAAGTATATGCAAGAACCATTCCGTATTCACCTGTAATGGTATCGACAGGGATGTCGCTTACCATCCAGAGGGAGTCTATCCCGGAAGATAAGAGAGGAGTAAAGGAGAGGGATACAGGGGGGATATTGAAGTATATCTGGCCTGTCACACTCTGCTCCCAAACCAGGAGACTGGGGGCTATTCGACTACCGTCGAGATAGACGTCGAAATTGTGGAGGAAACCTTCGAGCGGTGCGCCGGGGGCTTCCACGATGATGAACCGCCGGTCGGCCACACCGGTAATATCGATACGGCTTGAGGCATCCTGCCAAGCAACGGCATCGGCATGAAAATAGGGGTTTTCCTGTGGAGAGAGGACTGCTTTGGAGAATATCAGGGTGTCCCCGCTGAAAGTCAGATTGTGGAGGCTCGTGAGCGTACCGCTGACTTTGACCTTGCCGATGACATAGGTCTCCGCGCGGAGGTTGAGGTCTGTGATGTGAACATTACTGCCTGCGGTATAGATGATGAGGGGGGCATAGGTATCAATACCTTCGACGTCTACATTGCTGAGGGTTAGGGTAGTATACTTTCCTGCATCGGTAATGCGCAGGGAGGGGCCGGCAACGTTCAGCAAACGGGAAGGGCTTCCTTGAGGTTCGCCCCATGGATCTTCGTCTTCTCCGGCGGTATAGCCGCCGATTATCTCGACGAAACGGCTATAGATGGGAGCGGCAGGAGCAGGCTCATTGTAGAGGCCTTCACGGAGGCGAACGATACCGTCGTGACCGTCTTCAAGAGCGACGAGGAGCGCTTTGGCCAATGTCCGGAAAGGAGTGTCCCATGAGGAGCCGTCGTTAGCATCATCGCCGTCGGGGCTGACATAGACAGAACGGAATGTGGTGGGGACTAAGACGATACCGGGGTTTCGTCCGATAACGGTGCCGACGGGGACGCTGACCTTGCCGGTGAGGCGGGTACAGCCATAGAAAGCACGGTCGCCCACAGTGTCGTGACGCTCAGGGTCTATATGGACGGGCATCTTCAGCGCAATGAAGCCGATGCAGCCTTCGAAAGCGCCGGGAGCGACGTCATCATCGACAACGGCGATGGAACCGATGGAACGGAGTGAGCCGGGAAGCTCCAGAAAGCCGCGCAGGTTCTTGCAACCGTAGAAAGCGCCGGAGCCGATGTAGGTCAAGGAATAGGGCAAGGCGAGGGAGCCGACCATATGTTCGTTACCATAGAAAGCTCGCTCGCCAATACGTTCGAGGCGTGAGGCGCGGCTCACAGTGAAACCGGTAAAGGCTGTTCCCTCGAAAACGCCGACACCGACATGCGGAGCAAGGCCTTCGATGAGGCGCAGCGCATCGGGAAGAGCGACGTTACCGGTGAGCTTGGTACAACCATAGAACGCACCTGCGCCGAGAACTTCCAGTGAGCGAGGCAGAGTCAAATCACCTTCCAACGGTACGCCGTAGAACGCACGACGGCCGATGTAACGCACGGCGTTGCCGAAGTGCAAGGATGTCAGGGCGCTACCCTCGAAAACGCCGTGGGGACAATCGGTGTCGGTATAGGGGTCTCCGAGGTAAATAAGGTTTTCGGGAAAGGTGACGCTTGTGATAGGACTGCCGTAAAAGGCCATCTCGCCGATATATTCCAAAGTGGGCGGGAAATGGAGAGCGCCGGTGATGGATGCGCCGGCAAAGGCGCGTGTACCGATAGTATGTAGAACGGCGTTCTCGGAAGCGAAAGAGAGGCCGGAGAAAGGACAGCCTTCAAAGACGCCGAAGCCGACGCTGTCGCGCGAACCGATGGTACGGACGGTGGCAGGGATAGACAGCGAACCATGCAAACCGGTACAGCCGGTGAACGCTTCGTCGCCGATAGCGAGCAGCCTTGCGGGGAGGGTGATGGTCTCGGACAGTTTCTCGCAACCGAAGAAAGCGCGGCGACCTATCGTCAGCACCTCATCGGTAAAACCGAAGTGTGTGATCTTGCGGCATCCTTCAAAAACGCCGGCGGTAGCAGAGGCATCGCCGATAGCCGTCAGACTGTAAGGAAAATTGACGGCTCCCTCAATACCGCCGCAGCCTTTGAAAGCGGCGTTACCAAGTACGCTCAACCGATTACCTATCTGGAGGCCGTCAAAACCGGCACAATTCTCAAAGACACCGTAAGGCGCCTCCGGAGTAGGATGACCGAGCGTATGTAAGGAAGAGGGAAGCACGAGAGGCCCATAGAGGCCGTCGCAACTGTAAAAAGCGGAAGCTTCGATGGTTTTCAGGTTGGGAGGAAGGTCGAGAGAGCCGGCGAGCGCCGATTTGGCGAAAGCCCTGGCGCCGATGATTTCGATACCTTCGGAAAAAGTGACGGATTGCAGATAGTTACACCCTTCGAAGACACCAAGGACGCTATTACCTTCCAAAGCGGTGCCCAACCGGATGAGAGAAGAGGGGAGGGTCACCGACGTCAGGCGGGTACCGGCGAAAACGCCGGCGCCGATAGAGTGCAGGCCTACGGTAGGGAAGAGGACTTCTTCAAGAGATGAGCGGCCGGCAAAAACGCCGTCAGGGATACGCCCGTTGAAGAGATAAGCGTTGGCGAGGTCAATCCTGCGGAGATTGACCAGATTATGCAGGACATTGAAATCGCTGTCGTTGATCGTACCTTTGATAACGAGGAACTCAACCTCCGAGTAATCTTCGGGCAGAAGAAAGGTATGCAACGTCCCCGGCTCGATTACGGTGACGGTGCGTGAGGTGGCGCCGGCTGTGACGGCAAGCAGGACTGCTGCGCAACAGCTAAGCGCCGGACTAATTCTTCGTATTGTCTTCATCCTTGAAACTGTTCGGTTGTCACCCTCATACGGCTTTGCAAACTTAGCGAAAGAAACTGAACGGATATCGGCTGAAAGGTTTCTTTTTTATCCGACCGACTTTGACCGCAGTCGTTTGTGCTGCCAAACTGACGACAGACGGCGCACGGGGAGGAATGTTACCCGAAGCGGCGGAAATGGTATTCGACCCCATCGTCGGTGATAAGGATAAGCTGCTTGCGGGTACGTTTCGTCACACGGAAACGGCGATAGGTCTCAGGCCAGTCGGTATATTGTCGGCGAAAAGTCTCAACGTCGCCGTCGGCGAGAAAGAGACGGAAAAAGCCGTCTTCATCAGGCTCTCGGTAACCGACACAAGTGTGATAACTGCCCGTTTGCCTGTCGAACAGTTGGTATTGGAAGAGCGCATACTGGAAATTGTACCAGACGGTATCGACCTGTCGCACCTCCCCGTCGGCATCATGCACCTCGGCGAGTTGCCACTTACCCAATAGATCGTCGTGAGGATAACGATCACCGCAGGCGGTAAACAGGAGGATAGCCGGCAAAAGGATGAAAAGGAGAGGCTTGGCAGCAACGGCAACGTTACGAAGGACATGACGTACGAGAAGATAGCCGATGAAAGCGGCGCCGGCACAAGCCCAAAGCTTGAGACCTGCCAACGGCTCACTGCTATCGACGAGAGGACGGAGGGGGGCATAACTCATGGCCACGACGGCGATAGCATTGTTGGCAAAATGAACGGCCACGGGAAGCCAGAGGTTACCGCTCAGGCAAAAGAGATAACCCAGATAGACCCCAAGAACGAGACGGGGAAGAAAAGTATAAAACTGCATATGGATAGCGCAAAAGAAGAGCGCCGAACACCACGCCGTAGCATGTAGGCCGGCCGGCCGCCGACTGAGAAGACGGCAGATGACGCCCCGAAAGAGGAGTTCTTCGGTGAAGGCGGCGACAGCGGCGACGACGGCAAGATTGGCCGCCAGCTCGGAGAGTGTCCCTTGAGCGGAGAGAAGATGAAGGAGACGGTCGGCGGACGCTTCCTGTTGCCGCATCCATACCTCCCAGTCACTGAGAGAAGGAGGAAGGGTGATGCTCATGTTAAAGTGTTCCATGAGACGCACCAAAGGAAGAAGCAGCAGCAGGCCGACGAGAGCGAGGACGATACTGCGTAACGGCGGAACCTGCCCGATGCCAAGTGTATCACGCACCCTGCCTCGCCCACAGAGCCAAGCCCAAAGGAAAGCGGGAAGCATAAACATAGCTATTGAGGCGATAGCTTGTACGCCGCGGACAGCTTCGGGATTGTCTGCCATCCCTTCGGCATTGACCCCGATGACGGAAAAAAAACACATCCCCCCTACCCCTCCGAGAAAACTGCCCATAACGATGAGCAGCAGCAGGACGAACAGTTGAACGCCGGAGGTACGCTCTATCAGAATCGATTTCAGACACATTGTCCGTTCCAAAAGAGAAAGACTTCCACCCCTCGACGTGCGGGAGCGGAAGTCTTTACTGCTATCCAAAGCTATAACCCCGTATCAGACGCGGGGCAAGGCTTCTTTGACGACCATCTGACGGCCTTCGAACTCAGCGTCGTGGAGTTCATCGATCGCCTTTTGGGCTTCGTCGCCATTGGGCATTTCCACAAAGCCGAAGCCCTTAGAGCGCCCTGACTCGCGATCTTTGATGACCTTGGCGGAAGATACCTGGCCATACTCTTCAAAGACCTGCTGCAAGTCACTTTCCCGAACACGGTAGTTCAGGTTTCCAACATAAATGTTCATAAAAAAATAGGAATAAATAAGTGAATGAATAGTTCCATGAGAAGAAACTCCAGACCTTGGAGTCCGTCCCACGGCACAAAGAAAGCAATTTTTGAAAAGCAACGTTGTAAGTGGGGGAAAAATAATTCGTAATATTGCGGCAAGCTTCCACTTCGACGGAGTGGCAGTGGTAACCGACAGGAATGAAAAAAGGTCTGCTCATCTCTTCCATACGCTGCTGGGGGAAAGCGCTACGGTGCGGGGGAAAGGTGTCGCTTGCGATGTGGGCGGCATGGGGTATGTTATGCGCAGGCGGAGGGGTGGCTAATGGCGCCAAGCAGTGGTTTGTCACTCCCAACGGGGATGCCGCAAACGATGGGACGAAATGGACAACAGCCGTCCGCTTGTGGGATGCCATCGAAAGGGCTACTGCCGGAGATGTCATCAATATCAAGGAAGGTGTATATAAGGAAGAGGCGAACCCGCCGGCCGGCAGGACGTCATACCTCATCACCAAAGAGCTGACCCTGCGGGGAGGGCTGATGGGGAAAGGTGACACCGACCTCGACAAAGGTGCGGCGCCATCCACCTTGTTTTCGCCCTTGGGCAATCGGGTGATGTCGGTATCCGGCTGTACGGGGCTGCATCTGAGGGATTTGGTTTTCACGGGGGGGAATGCGGAAGGGGAACCGGACAGGTTGTTCAATGCACAAAATACACTCTTCCGACGGTTGGGCGGAGGGATAGCCATCGCCGGATCGACAGTGACGATGGTTAACGTGCAGTTTATCAACAACACCGGAGGAACGGGGGGAGACGCCATGGGAGGAGGATTGTGGGCGAACGCCTCGACAGTATCTTTCTCGGGGACGACGATCGTCAAGAATAACGTCGCGGCAAAGACGAAGGGTGGGGGAAACGGAGGAGGGATGTGTTTCCTCAATGCGGACGTCTCCTTCGCAGGGGAGATACTTTTCCAAGACAACATCGCTTCGGATGCAGAGGCGGCATGGGCATCAGTATCGGGCGGATACGGCGGGGGACTGTACTTCGCCACCGAGACGGGAGGAGTATGGCCATCGTTCGCAGGACTGACCTTTATGCTTTTCGAAAGGAACATCGCTGCTTCGGGGGCAGGAGACTACGGTGGAGAAGGGGGGGGGATGCATCTCTCGGTAGGCGCCTCACCTTCGGATATGGTGATACCGAAATCTGCACATGCGGTTTTTCGGAACAACAAAGCCGCTTTGACGGTGCGCGGCAGGGGCGGTGCGGTGTTCCTCAAGGGCGCTACGGTAGGTACCCCTACGACGTACAGCTTGCAGGGAGTGACCATAGAAAGTAACAGCGGTGTGGCGGATGCCGACGCTACGGCGACGGGTTACGGTGGAGGCCTGTACCTGCGCCATGCGGAGCTTGTCTTGGAAGGAGGGAGCGTGGTGCTGAACAACGTAGCCTCGATGGGCAAGGGGGATGCGCGGGGCGGCGGAATCTTCGTGGCCGGGCAGGAGGGGCTTTTCATGGCCGCCAAAGTATCCTTAAAAGATGCTGCCGTACGGAACAACTATGGCAGTTACAATACCCTCGCTCAGATGGCCATCTACCACGGCGGAGGTATTTACAGCGAAGCGGGGACCGGCAGTGTGCTGCTGCCGACCGATACCTTGGCGCGGGTATACGATAACTTCCCCAGTTCGCGACAGGCCTCCTATTGTGGAGAATACAACATCTACCCCGACCTCACGCGGACGGTAGAACTTGACGGGCAGGTGACGCAACGCTACAGCCTGTCGATAGCTACGGCGGTAGGCGCCCTGTCCCTGACGAGCAAGGGAGGACGCTTCGACTACCCTCTGGGGGGGCAGATGCGCTTTCTGCTTACATCCCGGAGCGACGAAGAGATGATACCGGCGCCTGCAGCTTTCCCCATAGTACCGCGGAGGAAGCAGGAGACAGGAGACTTCTCGGCAGCCGACACCCTGCGTCCTGCCTCGAACGGGAGTACCCTGCCGGCGCTCTACCTTTTTCCGATGCCGAGCGAAGATGTATTCCTGCCGTTCCATTACAAGCCGCGATGGCATTTCGTGACCGACGATCGGGTGCGTTATACACCGGCAGCGCTGACGGCTGACCCGTTGGGCTACGAGATAGATGCGGAAAAAGAGCAACTCTTCACCCTCGAACTGCTGCCGCCTTACGACCAGGCGGACAGCAAGATACTGTTTCGAGTGTTGGGGACGGTCATAGATTCTATCGCTCCCTACAAACGCCAGGGAGGACTGCACTATTATCGTTACGCCTATTCCGACCCGTCAAAGGCTCGGGATTGGGAGGTGTTCCCACGTCTGGAATACTTCGAGGCGATTCTCCCGCCGGGAGGCGACAATGCGCAACATTTCTTCGTAGGGGCGGGAGGGGTATGCGCTTTCGTGACGTCATCGCCGACAGAGTCGCCGCCGACGTTCTTCCGTCTGCTGTTGGAAGATTTTCATACATTGGTTGAACCGACGACGACACCGCAGGCGCCCTTTCAGTACGCCTTCTCTTTCACCGTGCCGGAGGTGAAGGCGACGGGACTGGCCTCGGGGACATTGTTGAAGACACGCTTCATATACAGCCCGAATGATATCTGGAGGCTGAGGCTTTTCGATTTCCCGACAGGTTTCAGCCCGCATACCTTGGGAAAGGGAGCGCTCAAGCCGGGGGACTATTATTACGCGGCGGGGGGAGCGACAACGGTTCAGCCCTTGACGGTCGTTGCCTCTTCGGTATCGCCGCCGGTATTGACCGTCAATACCTTGCCGATAGATGCCGTTTCGACATCAACAAACCTCTACAACTACAACATTCCGGTCACAGGCGACGTAGACGTGTTCGTAAACGTCCAAGGGATGCACGGAGTGTTCCTGCCCGAACTGCCGAACGCCGAGGCGCCGACGCTTTACTATACCGGAGAGTCGGTTTACAGGAACGGTATTTATCGGGTGCCCCACAACGGGTTGGTATCGTTTTCCGTCATTCAGACGCAGGGCGGCATCCCAAAAGAGGTTGTGCCGCCGAAGATACAGGTGAAACGGGAATCTGCCATCATACCCGGAACCGTTTCGCTCGAGCTTCTGCCGAACGGCGAACCGTTGCCGAACAGCAGTGGAGCGGCGCACGGTTATACCAAGACGGTCACGGGAGACATGATATTTTCGATGGGTATGGACGGATACCTCCTGCAATTCCCGACCTTGCCGGAAGGCGCTTTTTATGAGAACGGTAACACCGAGATGAATAGTCGTATCTATCCCAAAGGGCTATATACGGACAGTTTTACGATAACGACCTCACAGTTGTTGCAATACGTGATGCCCACAGTATCGCTCACGGTAGAGAATGCTGCGGGAAACACAGGGACGCTGACCCTGCTCGGGCAGGAACTGACGGCAAACGGTTGCAAATACCATTACAAAATAGAGGCGTCCGCTTCGGCTTCTGTCACGGTAGTTTTCGAGAGCGAGGTGATTCGGCTTCCACTGCGACAGGAGCTGCAACTCTACGGCGGAGGTATCACTTACGCCGATTACAATGAAGCGGGAGGAACCCACTATTACTCTAAGGATTCGCCTTACAAGTTCTCTTTCGAGTTGAGCTACGAAGGGTTGCCGTCCGACGTAGGGGCGCGCATTATCTTCACCGAAAGCGTTACGGGCAATTGGTACCTCATCACCCCCACGCCCAAGGCCGGTGACCCCACGGGAAACATCTTCGTCGTGACGTTGCCGGAAATCGTCGGAGGGACTTTTACCATAACGACAGCCTCCTACGTAATACGTTTGCCTGAGGCTTCCGACCTTGCTTTCGGCGTCAGCTACGCCCCCTACTCGCCTTTGCAGGGAGGAGAAATACATTATGCGCCGGGGCGGGGGTTCAATGGCACGTTAATATTGGATATGTGGTACGCATTTGCAGGGCTTGTCCCCACAGTTCGTATCAACGGAGGCGAACCGTTACCCTACACCGAAGTGATATCCGGCCTCTCTTTCAACTACGAGATAGTGGAGCAGGTCGGCGACATGGAAGTGAGCATAACCATGCCGCCCTATTGGACTGTCACCCTCGTAAGCGAGGGGATGCCGGAAGGTTTGTCTTTTGCTCCCGAGCGGCCTGCCGGTGTCTATTACTGCGCCGATAGGAACAGCTTTGCTTTCACCGTTCTGTCGGACGGAGAGGAGGATGCTACCTCCATTCCTTCCATCGTTTCCACCGGTAAGACGCCGGTCTACGTCCCCGAAGAGTCCGGACCGGGTGTTTACCGTTACAGAATCAACAACATTACGGGGAACATCTCCCTAAGGGTCAACGGACGGCTGAGCGGACGGTTGACCTTGCCGCAATTGCCGGCCGGATTGGACTATGCGCAGGATGGCGACGGACTCGCAGCCGGCGCACATATCTACCACCCGAACAGCAACGTGACAGATAGCTTCGCACTCCTCATTGACGAACACTACCGCTCTGTAACCCCTTTGGTAACCATTTCGCACGGATCGGTACAACTGCAAAGAACGGCGGAGAACTTGGCGGTCTATCAGGTGATAACGGATTTCACGGCAGGGTATGATGTTTTCCTGTCGATAGCCTGGCCCCCCTGCTATACGGTAGAATTGCCGGAACTGCCTATTGGGCTGTTCTATACCGACGGTTTGTCGGCGGGGACATGGTTTTACGAACATCAGGGGACGTTTTCCGTCGGGGTCGCTCTCAGCCCGGGCTATGAAACCTTGGGCTGTTCGCTGACTTACGGCTCATCGACGATTACAGGCCGGAAAGAGGCGGGGACGACCTATTATGACCTTTCGGGACAAGATTTCAACGGGCTGATATTCGAGTTGGAGTTTCGCCAACTGCTGTTGTCCGAGACCTTGCCCACAGGGATGGCTTGGGCGCAGGGGACGGCGCCCAACGGATCGGCCTTGCTCACGGGAGGGAAACACATCTTTTCGCCGACAGGAGAGAAAACGGTATACTTCGGGCTACTCGTCAATGAGGCGGAGGTGTCAAGCTGGCCGATAGTGAAGATAGGCGGGGAAATGTTGGAGGCGCTGAATACCACCCCCGAAGGGAATGGCTTAACACGCTATATCTACGTCTATTCCCTGCCGGATGAAAGAGACTCGAAAGTTGTGCGGGTATCGCGCGCCATCTATCAGATAGTCCTGCCCGATTTGTCGGCCTTGGCCGGCAAGTTGGAGTATGCCGGCGCACAACAGGCAGGCGTCTATCCTTGGCCGGCGGGGCAAGCCCCCTTCTACTTCGACCTGCTAATCAAAGATGCCTATGCGGAAGCAGACCTCGTGGTGAAGGTTGGCGACAAACACTTGACCCCCATGCCGTTGGGATTGGGCAAGTACCGTTTCGCCATAGACGAGGACGACCATGTTTCAGTTTCCATCGTTTTGTCTTACAGCACGGTACGTCTCTCTCCGCCGCCTACGGGAGTCACTTACGTCGGAAACCGTAACAACAACTACCCGGCCTATCATCGGGTGACAGGATGGAAAGATTCCTTCTCCATACAGGTAGCGGCCGAATATGCGCATGTAACCCCCTTGGTGAAGACGTCGGCCAACACGACTATTTCCCCGCGTGAGCCGGTGGTAGGCAACCTCTACACCTACGTCTTCGGCGGAGACGGTGACATGGACCTCATCGTGACCCTGCCCTACAAGGTAGTGACCTTCCCGCAGTTGCCGGAGGCGTTGGAATATCTTGCGCCGACGACGGCAGGGCAGTTCAATCTGCCGGCGAATGCGTCTTTCTCCTTCTCCGTGAGGATTAGAGACAACTTCCCCATCTCGCCGCCGGTGGTCATGGCCGGACAAGTGGCGCTGGTAGATGTGGACACCAACCCCAATGACAGGATTTTCAGCTATTCGGCCTATCTGGCGGAGACAGACCTGACGCTGCAGATACGGACAGATTTCCGAACGCTGACCTATCTGCCCATCGATCCGGAACTGCAAAGTTTCATCGCCTACGATGAAACGGTAAGAATACCCGGTATATACTATTTCCCCGCCGGGGCTGATATCGCCGACACCTTTGCCATAGTGCGCACATCCGCTCGGCCGGAGTTGACCGCTATCAAAGCGTCTATACAGGGCGGACATGGAACGGTAACGCCCCTGCCCGACAGGACGGACGTCTTTGCCATAGTTTCGGAAAAATCGTCGGGAGAGAAAAATGTGAAGCTACAGGTCGTAATAGACAGTATCGTAGTATCGTTGCCGCCCTTGCAGGAAGGGATGATCTATGACGTGCCCTCATCATCGACGGCGGCCGACTATCCCCGACAGGCCGGTGAATATCGGATGTTGCCGCTGACAGAGTTCTTCTTCACCATACGGGCGACGAACAGCTACACCTCTCTCGTACCCGAAGTACGGGTTAGCGGAATGAAGCTGACACCGATAGGCAGGCCGGACAACCGTTACGAGTATCACTTCACGGCGACAGCCAACGTGACGCCCGAAATATCCATCACATCGGTAAACTGTATCCTGCCGCCCTTGCCGACAGGTTTTTCCTACGGCGCACAGGGTAAAAAGGCAGGAGTATATCCGCATCAGGCTGAGAAGATCTTTCGGGACACCTTCTACTTGATGGTAAGCGCCGACTTCCTCTCTATCCCCTGCACCGTAACGGCTACGACGGCGAGCGGCGAGACGACCACGCTCACGCCGGAGACCAAGGACAAGCGTTACATCGTTTTCGGCGACGGGACGCAGGATATCACCGTATCTTTCTCGGCGCCCCACCACACCGTAGCCTTACCGAGCCTTGAGGCTTTCCCGACCTTGACCTATGCGGAAGGGTCGCCCGATAATACGTCGCTTTACCGCGTGGCGCCGGGTACATCTTTCTCTTTCACCATAAAGCGGGAAGAGGGAGAGCAGGCGCTTCCGACGGTGACGATTCCGGAGGTAGAGGTGAAGCGTTCTGTCGTGGGGGACGGCTTGTTCCGCTTCACTTTCGTTCTGCCTCAAACGATGGAACCCTCCTTTATCTGCACACCGGTGGTATCCTTACAGACGGGCTTCACCCTCACCTTACCGGTATTGCCGGGAGGACTGTCCTATGCGGAGGGGTCTTTCGGCGAAGGTTCGCACACCTTTCCCCATGACTCCGTGATATCCTTCACCTTGCAGACGGCGGAGGGATTGGCGCTCTTCACACCGGAAGTCGTGTTACTCGATGGAACCACCCTCTCCCCCACCCTACTCTCGCCGGGTGTCTATCATTTCGTTTGCGGACAGAACGCCGATGTGACGGTTTCGGAAGTCAAGTTGGACTTCTTTACCGTGATTATCCATACGCCGGATGTCGGCATCACAGTATTGCCTGAGGCAGGGACTTACCATAAGCACACCGACCAGACTTTCAGTTTCTCGGTGACGCCGCCGC
>JAITAD010000063.1 GCA_031284275.1 Tannerellaceae bacterium | reverse complement strand
TCCGTAATGGACAACTCATCGATACATTCCGTCAACATAACTCGAGACGACATCGCCCAACGTTCTACACGCTCCACACGCTGCAACAAACTTCCCGGATTTGTATGATCCGGAACATGCTGCGATGGAACAGCAACAGGCAATACCATGAAGAACATAACCAACAACGCCTTCTTCATTTTCATTCCTCCTCACGCTTCTCAAAGGAAAACCATAACAATGCAAAAATACACCAAGTCAAAATTGCCAGCCAAACTTCTTAATCAGTTCCTTAGTTGATTTTTCCGACAGATACTTATCCATACTCATCCTGTCCGACATCCTTATCCCGACAACTCTGCGAAGTTACAAACAAATATCGGATATGGGAAAAGTGCATGGGATGGCGTAACTTCGTGGTGAGTTTCATGACAGTTGAACAGGGATGGCAAATCCTTTCTTTCGGTTCAGGGAGTTTACCGTTTGGCACGACCGTTGCGCCATGAAAGTGGGGACGGATGGCGTGCTGTTGGGCGCTTGGGCGAATGCCGAGACGGCAGCGCATATCCTTGATGTGGGGACAGGGACAGGGCTGATAGCCCTCATGCTCGCCCAACGATCCGCTACGGCCGACATCGACGCCATCGACATCTCGCCCGACGCTTTCCTGCAAGCCGAGAGCAACGTGGCAGTCTCGCCTTTTGCACACCGCATCACCGTCCACCTCGCCTCGCTGGCCGAGCATCGCCGCGCACATGCGGAGGCGGCACATGCCTACCCTTACGACCTCATCGTTTCCAACCCGCCCTATTTCAACGCCTCGTTGAAATCGCCGCAGGCGCAACGCAACCTCGCCCGACACGACGATCGGCTGCCCCTCACCTCCCTGCTTGCCGATGCGGCAGCGATGCTCGCCGACAGAGGGAAGCTGGCGCTTATCCTGCCGCCGGAACGTTTCGACGCCATACGGCTATGGCTGCCGACTCATGGCCTCCGTCTCACCCGCCTCACGCAAGTACTGCCGCGAGCAGGCTTACCGCCCAAACGTATCCTCTTTGAACTCTGCCGCAACGGAAACGAAAGCGACGCCGCCGAACCCGCCGCCGCAACGCTTGTCTTGGAATCCCCTGCCGGCAGCTTATCCCCTGCCTACCGCCAACTGACCGCCCCCTATTACCTCTGAAAACAAAACCCGCCCGTACCCAACCTATTTCACCTCTTCGTAATCGACGTATTCGCCGTCGGACTTGGAAAATATCGTCTTACGTTTCGGCGGCGTTTCGGCGGTACGTTTGGAACGTTTGCCGGAGGAAGAGTTACGGTGCGGGGGAGGGTTCCCGAAGAACATGCGGCGAAAGCCGCGAATCAGGGAAAAGCCCAATAACGCCGAGAGAAAGAGGAAAAAGATAAAAATAACGAGGAGGAAACGTATCATGGCGACGGACGTTTAACGAGGTTGAGGGCGATGTAGAGGAACACAGACCCGGCGATGCCGAGATAACCCCAAAGGAGCGTGAACGGGAGAGCTGCGGCAACGAGGAGATAACGACGCTCGTTACCTTTGAAAGAGAACCGTTTCATTTTGAGAGAGAACATCGGCAGCGGAGAAACGAGCAGCAAGGATGTCGCAACAAGAGCGAAAGGAATGGTGAAAAGAAGCCGCTCGCCATAGGAGACGCCAAGCGGGGACAGCGAGCAGGCCAGCGACACCCAGAAGAGAGCATGAGCAGGCACAGGCAGGCCGATAAAGGTGTCGGACTGACGGCTATCGTTGTTGAAGCGCGCCAGACGGAGAGCGGAGAAGACGGGAACGAGAAAAGCGACGTACGGGAGCGGCGTCTCGGTAATGCCGTCAAGCAAGATATAGACGGACATTGCGGGAGCGAGGCCGAAACTGACAAGGTCGGCGAGGGAGTCGAGGTCTTTGCCTATGGGGGAAAAGGCATGGAGGCAACGGGCGGCAAAACCGTCGAGAAAATCGAACGCCGCTGCGGCAACGACCCATCCGGCGGCGCAGAAAAGGTCGCCTTCGGCAGCGCAGACGACAGCCATGCAACCGGCCAGCAGATTTAAGCAGGTGATAACATTGGGAATATGACGAACGACGCTCATGCGGACAGTCTGGCGATAGGTGTCTGGTTTCCCGTCACGCATTGGTCCATCTCCACCAGCACCTCCGTATTGAGAGGGAGAAAGACATCGACGCGCGAACCGAACTTGATAAATCCGAGATGTTCATCCACATGGCACGAATCGCCCTCGCGTGCATAAGTGACGATACGGCGCGCCATGGCGCCCGCTATCTGCCGGACAAGGATATCTTCGCCGCGCCGCGTGGTGATGATAATGGCCGAACGCTCGTTCTCCGTACTGCTCTTGGGAAGATAGGCGGCACGGAAACGGCCGTCGTTGTGGGACACGTGCCTGACCGTCCCATTTACGGGAAACCAGTTGGCGTGAACGTTGAAGACAGACATGAAAATAGATATCTGGATACGTTTCTCGTGAAAAATCTCGTTCTCCACCACCTCTTCGATAGCGACGATACGACCGTCGGCTGCCGCAAGGACAAGCCCTTCCGAGTCAAAGGGATAGCGGCGAAACGGCGAACGGAAAAAGTTCAGCGTCAGCAGGAAGAATACACCGGAAACGAGGAGGACGGTATAGAAGAGGAAACCTTTCCCCACAATGTAGTACAGCGCCACGTCAGCGACGAAAAAGATGGTGAAGAGCAGGAGCAGTATACCCGTCCCCTCCTCATGAACTTTCATTTTTATCCTTTTCCTTCTCATCCCGTCGGGGAAAGGGCTTATTTGATCTGGATGACGAGGTATCGGCTAAGGCTCCAAAACACGTCGGCATTGGTGACGACGAGGGTGAGGTCACCCTTTTTGTCCTCATCGAAACGGTAAGAACCGTCCGGGTGATTGCTTTTGACGGACGCTTTGTCGGAGAAAAGAGGTATCTCGGTGACCTCACGGGTATCGATGCGCACGAAATAGTCGCGATTGAAATCCTTTTCCAACGTCTTACTCTTGGCAAACAAGCCGCCACCCGTGAGTATCCGCTGTTCTTTCAGCTCTTTTTTCGTGCCGAAGCAGTAGTAGGCGGTATGCAACTCCTTGTCTTGTTGGGACAGTTGTTGCGACTGATTGCTATTAGTCTCACTGAGCGTCTTGACATCTTTTGACAGAGCGGCCACCTGACGGTCGAGCGATTCTATGCGGACATTTTTCTTTGCGAGGTCATCCTGTAACGTCGTGATAATGGTCACCTTGGCAGCTATCTCCGTGTTGAGGCGGTCTATGGTCTTGCGCAGGGCGGCAAAGCGGACGTTATCCTGTTTGATACGTTCTTCGAGGTTCGCTATTTGCTGCCTGTTCTTGTGGAGGATACTCGTGACAAGTTCCATGTTCTTCCGGAGTTCTTCACGCTTACTTGGCGTTATCTCACCTTCGGAGGGCGGCAGGACGAGGACGTTCTCCGTCGTACGGATGGTCTGGATATCACTCTCCACTTCATCGAGGATAGAGAGTATGTCATTCAGTTCCGCAGCGCTGCGGAGGTTCTCGATTTTGAGGGAGTCGTTCTCTGCTTTGAGCGCCTTGTAGTCTTTCCCCGACTTTCCGCAGGAACAGAGGGAAACCGCCCCCAGACCAAGCAGCAGGAAACAATGCTTCGTATTCATCGCCATCAGCAGTTAAAAATCATGTTACAGCACACAAGACTGCCCCGTGTCGCTGCAAAGTTCGTTACTATTTGCGACTTAACCAAATGGCCGTCGAGGTCAAAATATGCCTGTAAGTACTGTACTCAACTTAACCCGCTCCAAGTCCTCTTCCCGTAGCTCAACGTTGTTCATTCTCTGCAACTTTGTCAAAGAAAGCGCACAGAATAAGTTGTGCCCAAGGGAAAAAAAAGAACCCCAACAATGCCCAAGCTATGGGATCTTTCCCGCGAGCTATGGCAAGTTTCTTTGTCCACTTCCATATAACGACTATCAGCCAAATAGCAACTGCTATAACAAAAAGAAAGAAAAACAAAATCCCTGCTGCCATAAGAACTTTCTTTTGATTAATTTGCAACCATTGTATCTACTTCCCTGTCTGTTTACGCATTTGTCGCAAGTACAGCCTTCGATGGTTTTTCGGATCGAAACGTAAATCTGCCGCATCCAATCCAAAGAAGATATTGCAAAGTTCGTTACTATTTGCGACTTGACCAAATGGCCGTCGAGGCAGCTTTAATCGAAATCTACCACTGTGGCGCCCGGGCCGCCGAGGTCAAAGTCTTCGTCACCGTAACGGCGGACGGCAGAGACGCTCGCCAGATAGTCCCGTACGACCTGACGAAGGACGCCGCTACCCGTTCCATGGATGATACGCACGCGAGGGACACCCAGCAGGATAGCATCATCGATGTATTGGATGGTAGTCTTTAGCGCTTCGGCAGCGCGAACGCCGTGCAGATCCAGCTCCTGACGGAAATGTAGGCGCCGTTCGTATATAACGGTATTCGGCGGAGCGCTTCTTGCCGGTTTCTTCGCCTCCTCGAGATGAGACAGCGGGACGGTACCCTTGATATCGCCGAATGCGACCACCGCTTTTTGCCCCTGTACGCTCAGCACCTTGCCCACCACCGTTTGACCCCGCAGACGGACGTACCGGCCTGCCACCTGCCCTTGCTCCCTTTCCGCCGCAGGAAGAGGCAAGGGAGACACCCTTTCCGCCGGACGCTCTTTCTCTTTCTTTCGGAGCGGCGCATACGGCCTTCGCTGCAAGGCGGCGGAGATTGCCGACGAAGGCGACTGTTCGCTCAGACGGCGGCGCAGTTCCTTGGTACGTTCCTTGTCGGCTTGGGATTCGCGTATCTCACGGATAGTCTGTTCAATACGGGCATTTGCGGCGGCGATGGTACGGGCAGCCTCCTCGTTGGCTGTGCGCAGTATCTCCTTTCGCTCGCGTTCGAGGGTAGCGAGATCCTGTTCGTAGCGCGCGCTTATCGACTCCAGATGCTTCTCCTTGTGGCGAATATCCTGCCTTTTATTCTCCCAGTAACGTTTGTCGCGGACGATATCCTGGAGATACTTGTCCATATCGACATAGTCGGTGCCGACTTTGGCGGAAGCCTCGGCGATAACGTCTTCCGGCAGCCCCATACGGCGCGCTATCTCGATAGCGAAGGAACTGCCCGGGTTTCCGATATCCAGACGAAAGAGCGGTTCCATACGTTGGCGGTCGTAGAGCATGGCGCCGTTCACGATACCTTCGGCCGATTCGGCAAACTGTTTCAGGTTGGTATAATGCGTGGTGATGATACCGAAGCTGCCGCGACGGTTGAAACGGTCGAGGAGCGCTTCGGCTATGGCCCCGCCGATGTGAGGCTCCGTCCCCGTGCCGAACTCGTCTATGAGCAGCAGCGTCGTCTCCCCGCAGAGGCGCAGGAAACGTTTCATGTTCGACAGGTGCGAGCTGTAAGTACTCAAATCGTTCTCTATGCTCTGTTCATCCCCTATGTCGATGAGGATACGGGAGAATACCCCCGCATGGGAATTGGCAGCTACCGGTATCGGCAGACCGCATTGCAACATATATTGGAGCAGGCCTACCGTCTTCAGGCAGACAGATTTCCCGCCCGCGTTAGGCCCCGAGATGACAAGTATCCGTTGCTTGTCGTTCAGCGTGATGTCCAGCGGGACGACCCTGCGCCCCTGTTTGCGCAATGAGAGGAAAAGGAGCGGATGGACGGCATGTATCCAGTCTATTTCGGCTTTTCGTTCGAGCACAGGCATTTCGCCGCCCGTCTCCACCGCCCAGACAGCTTTGGCGCGGATAAAGTCCATCTCCCCCAAAAAAGCGAAACCGGCGAGCATATCCGCCGTCAGCGGACGTAGCTCCACCGTCAGATCAGTCAGGAGACGGATAATTTCACGCTTCTCTTCGCCTTCCAACTCGCGGATACGGTTATTGGCCTCTACGACGACCTCCGGTTCGATGAACACCGTCTTCCCCGTCGCCGACTCGTCATGTACGATACCCCGTATCCGCCGCTTGTACGTCGGCGACACAGGTATCACCAGTCGCCCGTCGCGCAAGGCCGGCGCCGCATCTCTGTCCACCCACCCCTCAGCCTGCGCCGACCGCAATATCGACAGCAAGCTGCGTGAAATACCCGCCGCCGTCACCGTCAGTTCCCGCCTGATGCGCCCAAGTTCGGGGGATGCGTCGTCGCGTACCCGCCCCGTCCTGTCCAGCAGGCCTGCGATACGCTGCGACAGCTGAGGGAAGTCAGGCGACGCCTCCGCAAGAACAGACAGTCGGGGATAGCGGGGAGTATCCCTTGTGGACACGCTACGAAAGAAACGGAGCGTCTCATGCAGGCAGTGCAGCGCACGTTGTATGCCGAACAGCTCCCCCTCGTCCAGCCACGTCCCTTCCGGACGGATACGATGCAAGGCCTGTCGCACGTCGGGGAACCCCTCCGAGGGGAACGCCGCTCCCGAGTGCAGGATACCGACGAACTCCGCCGTCTGCTCCAACCGCTCTCTTATCCTGTCGTAATCCGTCAGGAAGACCATCTCCGACACACGTTCCCGTCCCTGCACGCTCAGGCACCTGTCGGCCACCATCTGCCGCACCGCCTCAAAGCCGACCTTCGCTTCCGTTTCCTCCATGACCTAAGGGATAAGCTGTTGCGTAAGCGTATGACCGTCCCAACGCAAAGACGTCGGAGACGTCAGCCAGTCGCCGAGGATAAGGAGGCGGGGAACGGCCGACGGAGGGGCGAGCTGACGGTCTACGGCGCGGTGAAGATGACCAAAGATAAGGTAACTGACATCAGGGTTGGTACGGACGACGGACTCGGCAAAGCTGACATAGGGCAGGACGCTCTCAGGATTATCGGCGTGCGACCACCGGCTGCGATACGACCACCGTTGCGCCAGCGCCGACGACCAGCGGGGATGTATCGCCCCATAGAGACGTTGGCAGAACGCTGAGTGAAAGAGCGAACGCAGCAGGCGGAAGGTGGGAGCGTTGTCGGCCTCGTCGCCGTGAGCCAGAAAGAACGTGGCGCCCAGCAGCTCGGTAATGAGCGGATAGCGGTGGATGACGGCCCCCAGCTCTTCGGGGAGATAATCGAAAAGCCAGACGTCGTGGTTACCGGTAAAAAAATGCAATTCCACGCCCGCGTCGGCAAGTTCGGCAAGTTTGCCGAGAAAACGCACATAGCCTTTGGGCACGACGTAGCGGTATTCGAACCAGTAGTCAAACGTATCGCCCAGAAACCAGACAGCGGAAGCCTCCGTCCGTATGCTCTCCAGCCAGCGCACCATTCGCCTTTCCACAGAGCGAGGATCGG
>JAITAD010000065.1 GCA_031284275.1 Tannerellaceae bacterium | reverse complement strand
AAATTCTACCCCCCCCCTGCATAAAACAAAAATTGCAACAATCCGGAACGAGGGGGGGGGGGAGAGGAGGGAATACAGAACAAAAAGAGGGCGATGTCGCCCTTATCGCCACCGCTCTCCCTCCCTTTTCGTTTTGACGATTATATATCAGCGCCTTTGGTCGGGAGGGAGCAGGTTAGTGATAGCATCGGCGATTTTTTCGACGCTCTCGGGGATGGCCAATGTGGCGATACGGTGGCGGAGTCTGTCGAGCCGCTCATCGTCGGCGATAAGCGTGAGGGCTGTGGGGATAAGCCGGAGGGGCGCCTCGGCGTCGGTGATAAGGAGAGCGGCCTCCTTTCGCACGAGCGCCGTAGCGTTTTTGGTCTGGTGATCTTCGGCGACGTTGGGCGAGGGGACGAGAATGGCGGCTTTTCCCAGCAGACACAGCTCAGAGATAGCGCCGGCGCCGGCACGGGAGATGACGAGGTCGGCGGCGGCATAGGCATAGTCCATGCGCACGATGAAATCGGAACGCCAAACGGCAGCGCCGGCGTAGTCCCGCAGAGCGCTATCGGCTTCCTTGCGGTAATATTTGCCGATCTGCCAGATAAGTTGGACGCCGGAAGCGGACAAAGACTGCAAGCCGGCGACGACGCTGCTGTTCAACGTCCTTGCCCCCAGACTGCCTCCGACGACGAGGAGAGTCTTGACCTTCGGGTTAAGCCCGAAAAAAGCGGCGGCCTCGGCGCGACGCTCCGCCGGCAAGGCGAGGCCTTGACGCACGGGGTTTCCGGTAAGGACGATATTATCGGCAGGGAAGAACTTCTCCATCCCTTCGTAGGCGACGCACACGGCAGCGGCACGGTTGCCGAGGAGGCGGTTGGTGACGCCGGCATAGGAGTTCTGCTCCTGAATGAGGATGGGCACACCCTGACGTGAGGCAACGTAGAGTGTGGGGCCGCTCGCATATCCCCCGACGCCGATGACGACATGGGGACGAAAATCCCTGACCACGCGGCGCGCCTCCCGTAAACTGCGGAAAAGACGCCCAAGGACACGGACGTTACTTAGCAGTCCGGAACGGTCAAAACCGCTGACAGGCAAGCCGACGATAGGATAGCCGGCAGCCGGTACACGCTCCATCTCCATGCGGTCGTCGGCGCCGACGAAGAGGATATCGGCGGACGGATAGCGCTTTTTCAGGCAATCGGCGATGGCAAGAGCGGGGAAGATATGCCCGCCCGTACCTCCTCCGCTGATGATGAAACGGGGTGTCTGCATGGCCTTGCTGTTTTCGGTCATTAACATGCTTTCTTTTTCACTGCAAAGATAGCGTAACGAGCGGAATGACTACTTTTGTACTCCCCTGCGAAAGCGAGCAGCCCCGTCTTGATGCAGGAGGGCGAACGGCAGTAACGAGAAAGGTATGCAAAACGAAGGCAAAGCGTTTGTGGAAGAGGTGAAGAGGAGCCTGAACTTTATCGAGGCGTTTGTGGAGAAAGATTTGGCCGACGGCAAAAACGGAGGGCGTATCCAGACACGTTTCCCGCCGGAACCGAACGGCTATCTACACATCGGACACGCCAAGGCGATATGTCTGGATTTCGGCATTGCCCAACGTTACGGGGGGATTTGCAAGCTGCGCTTCGACGACACGAACCCGACGCGGGAGGATACCGAGTACGTCGATTCCATTATGGAGGATATCCGTTGGTTAGGCTTCCAATGGGACGAGGTAGTCTATGCTTCGGATTATTTTCAACAGCTCTACGACTTTGCCGTCGAACTGATCAAAGCGGGAAAGGCGTACATCGACGAGCAGTCGTCCGAAACCATCGCCGAACAGAAAGGGTCGCCGACGCAACCGGGTATCAACAGCCCCTGGCGCGACCGCCCCATAGCCGAAAACCTCGACCTCTTCCGCCGCATGAACGAAGGAGAGTTCGAGGAAGGACGCATGATACTGCGCGCCAAAATCGACATGGCTTCGCCCAACATGCACTTTCGGGATCCGGTGATGTACCGTATCATCAAGTATCCCCACCACCGCACGGGTACGACGTGGAACGTCTATCCGATGTACGACTTCGCCCACGGCCAGAGCGATTATTTCGAGGGAGTCACCCACTCGCTCTGTACTTTGGAGTTCGAGGTACACCGGCCGCTTTACGACTACTACGTCGAACTGCTTCGTAAGGATGACTACCGTCCCCGCCAGATAGAGTTCAACCGCCTGAACCTAACCTATACCGTGATGAGCAAGCGCAAGTTGCTGCAACTTGTGCAGGAAGGTCTGGTGACGGGGTGGGACGACCCCCGTATGCCCACCATTTGCGGTTTCCGGCGCCGAGGCTACACGCCGCGCGCCATACGTAACTTTGTGGACAGGATAGGCTATACGAAATATGACGGTATCGTAGACGTGGCGCTGTTGGAACATGCCGTCCGCGAAGACCTGAACCTGACGGCGCCGCGAGTCTCGGCCGTTCTCCATCCTGTCAGGCTGATTCTCACCAACTACCCGAAAGGGGCGGTGGAGATGATAGAAACCGTGAACAACCCCGAAGACCCTGCCGCAGGTACGCACGAGACAGCCTTTTCCGACGAGCTGTACATCGAACGTGATGATTTCATGGAGGATGCCCCCAAGCAGTTCTATCGGCTGTCGCCCGGCAGGGAGGTGCGCCTCAAAGGAGCCTACATCATCCGTTGTACCGGCGTAAAGAAGAACGCTGCCGGCGAAATAGAGGAAATCTATGCCGAATATGACCCCAATACGAAAAGTGGGATGCCGGAAAGCAACCGCAAGGTCAAGGCTACGCTGCATTGGGTCTCGGTGGCGCACAGCCTGCCGGCAGAAGTTCGACTCTACGACCGGCTCTTTCTGGCTGAAAATCCGGCCGAAGAGAAGGATAAATCGTTGAAGGAAATGCTTAACCCCGGTGCCCTGAACGTGCTCACCGATTGCCGTGTGGAGGCTGTCCTGCAAGACGCCCGCCCATTCGACCGATTCCAGTTTCAGCGCACCGGATATTTCAATCTAGACCCCGACAGCCGTCCCGACCGACTGGTCTTCAACCGTACCGTTTCGCTCAAAGACAACTGGAGCAAGGTCAAGGACAAGGCTTGAAGCGATGAGCGCCCACGAGCAATATCTTGACCTCTTCTCCCGCAACGAGGCCGACGTCTGCCGTTACAGCCCTGCGGCGATGAACGCCCGACGCGAAACGGCACGCCGTGCCTTGGCGGAACGGGGATTCCCCTCGGCGGACGAAGCGGACTATCGGCATACGGACATCGAGGCTTTCTTTGCCCCCGACTACGGGATGAATATCCATCGGCATACCGTCCACATCGACCACCCTTACGAGACTTTCCGTTGCGACGTCCCCAATCTCAGCGTCTCGCCCTACTTCGTGATCAATGACACTTTCCTCCACAGTCCCGACACCGCTCCGCTTCCTGAGGGAGCTTTTGCCGGCAGTCTGAAGGATTTCTGCCTGCAATATCCTGCCCTTGCCGAACAGTATTACGGGCAGGCCGCTTCCTCCGAAGATAACGGTGTGGTAGCTTTCAACACCCTTTTCGCACAGGATGGCTTCGCGCTCTACCTCCCGCGGAATACCCGCCTGAGCCGCCCCCTTCAACTGATCAACATCTCCCGCAGCAGAACGGACATGATTGCCAACCGCCGTCTCCTCGTCATATTGGAAGCGGGAGCGGAGGCTCGTCTGCTCGTCTGCGACCACAGCGAGGATGTCGGCCGACGCATCCTCATCACCCAAGTGGCAGAGATGTTCGTCGGGGAAGGTGCGCGATGGGAATATTACGACCTTGAAGAGAGCAGCGAACAGACCTGCCGCTTGTCGCACTTCCACCTCCGGCAGGCTGCGGGGTCCGATGTTCTGCTCAACGGTACAACGCTCCGGAACGGACACACCCGTAACGATTACTACGCCCGCATGGACGGCGAAGATGCCGACCTGACGCTTTGCGCCCTCGCCATCCTCGACGATGCCCGCCGGATTGATACCCATTCGCACGTCATCCATGCCACGCCGCGCAGCCGAAGTCGCGAACTGGTCAAGAACGTGCTCCGCGGCGAATCGCTTGCGGTGTTCCATGGACGTATCCTCGTTACTCCCGGCGCCGAGAAGACACAGGCATACCAAATCAACCGTAACCTTTGCCTCTCTCCGGCAGCCCGTGCATACAGCCGCCCCCAACTCGAAATATATGCCGACGACGTGCGCTGCTCCCACGGGATGAGCGCCGGACAGCTCGACGAAGCTGCCCTCTTCTACATGAAAAGTCGCGGTATCCCACACGAGGAGGCGCTCATCCTGCTGAGTATTGCCTTCGCAGGAGATGTGTTGGACACTATCCGCATTGATATCCTCAAGAATCGCCTGCGGCATCTGGTCGAGAAACATTTTCGCGGCGAACTTGCGCACTGCGCTTCCTGCCGCTTGGACAAGTCCGGAACGAAATGAGGCGGCTATCGTTTTTCTTTCTTTTCGCCATTTGCTTGGCCGCCGCGGCAGCGGCTGTCCCAAGCGTCTCCGACTTTTCAGTGGCGACACTCGGCGAGGACGCCCGTATCAGCCTGCTCACCTCGGCGCCGTCCGACGAGGAGGTGTTCACCCTTTACGGACACGCCGCTTTCCGTGTCACGGATCTGGCACAGGGCATCGACTGTGTCTTTAACTACGGGATATTCGACTTTTCCCGTCCGCACTTTATCTACCGTTTTGCGCGCGGACATACCGACTATATACTCGGCGTCAATCTCTACGCTTCATACCGCAGGGAGTACGAGTCACGCGGCAGCAGCCTTACCGAACAAATCCTCAACCTCACCGCCGACGAACGGCAACGTATCTGGTATGCGCTGTGTTACAATGCGCTGCCGGCTAACCGCACCTACCGTTACAACTTCTTTTTCGACAATTGCGCCACCCGTCTTCCCGCCCTTCTCGAACGGTACGTCGATGGAGAAATCCTTTATTCTCCCGCCGAAGGACAGCTTTCCTTCCGCCGGATGATCAACTTCTGCACACGGCGACATCCGTGGCTCACCTTCGGTTGCGACCTTGCGCTCGGCGCTCCCGCCGACCGTATCGCCACGCCGCACGAACAACTTTTCCTGCCCGAATACCTCCGAGCTGCCTTCTCCGAAGCCACGATACGTACTCCGACAGGTGACGTTCGCCCCCTTGTTCTCGCCGAAGAGGTCTGCCTTGGGACTTCTCTCAAGGCAGAAGCCGAACAGAGCAGTCCCCTCTCGCCGACGCTCGTCAGTTGGGCACTTTTTGGTTTGACGCTCTTGATAAGCCTCCATGAATGGTTTCGGCGCAGACGTTATCCCGTTTTTTACCGCACTTTCGATGCCCTCCTTTTCTTTACCGCCGCTCTCGGAGGGACGGTTCTCCTTTTCCTCAGCCTTTTTTCCGAACATCCTGCCCTGTGGCCTAACTGGTCATTGGCATGGCTCAATCCACTCTATTGGATGAGTTTCGGCCTCCTCTTCGTCCGCCGTCGCGGAGTACGTGTCTATTTCGCCGTTCCTGCTGCGCTCCTCACCGCCGTCCTCCTCGGATGGTACTTTATCCCTCAGTATTTCAACCCCGCATTCCTCCCGTTGGCTTTCACCCTCTGGATGCGTTCGACCGCCCGCACGTTACTCGACTGAAAAAAAGTCGTCCACCGTTGCGTTCAGAAAAGTGTTAAACGGCAGCAACTTGCTGAAAATCTTTACCGCCTCATCCACCCAGTCTGCTTTGAGGAAGAAAGCGTCAGGGAGGCTGTGGGTGACGCAAAAAGACTTATAGCACAAGTAATGGATATTGGGATGGTCTTTGTGGTAACCTGCCGGAGCGCATTTGAGCCGGTCGCCGTCGATAGCGGGGAAATACCGTTTGAAAGTCGGTTCTTCCACGATGGCGGCGAACTCTTCACCCCATTCGCTGAGGTCTTTTCGCAAGGCTTTGAGTAATTTCGGTTCCGGCTGCCAGACTCCACCGGCAAGTATACAGCTCCCCGGCTCGATGTGGAGATAATAACCGGCGTACGGGCTGCATTTTCCGCCCTGAGCCATGTAAGCGCCGAAATGGGTCTTGTAGAGCGTCTTGTCCGCCGAGAAACGGAGGTCTCGATTGATACGGTAAAGACAGTTTTTCGCCGACAGGCCTGCCAATCGCTCATCTACGGCCGACAGTCGGGCAATCATATCCTCTACCGTCCCGATGAACCAATCCCGCAACGGCTCATAACGCCACCTGTTGGACTGAAACCATTCTCGATCGTTGTGTTCCCGCAACTCTTCCAAAAAACGGAGCAAGGCAGCCGCCTCTCCCCCCGTTGTTCGCTTCTCTTTCATCTTCGTTCCTGATGGTATCCTCATCGCTATGGTATCCTCATCGTTCAGCCTACGCTCCCTTCCTCTTCCTCCCCTCTCTCTCTTTTTCCCTGTCGTTGCGAAGGTAAGTGTTTCCACCAAAGGCGGTATAAAAAAAACGCTACTTTTGGGCTTCTTTTGCAGTGGCTTGTGAGCTTCTTTTGCAGGTGCGACGGTCGGATAGCTCAGTTGGATAGAGCAACAGCCTTCTAAGCTGTGGGTCTTGGGTTCGAATCCCAATCCGATCACGTTGAAAGTTTCCTGAAAGCCGCTTTGTAAGCGGCTTTTCTCTTTCTATGCGGAGTAGCGGACTATTTGTATACCGAACCGAACCGCATATAACCGAACTGAACCACATGAAATTGTCACCAATTCTTACCTTGGGTGGCAAAATTGGTGACAAAAGCAAATCAACCTAAAAGTCAATGGAGAATATTATCATCTTGCGATTTGAGTTCGATCCGCAAAGGCACCGTGGGGAATATCAAGGTGGAGCACTCTTCGTCGAATCGCAGATATAACGGAGGCAAACGGCGATGAGAATAGTAGCAAAGTCTATCTGATTGCCTTGTGGAGACAAAAAAAATGTTCTGGCATACATATCACCACCGCAAGTTGCTGTAACTTGTTCGATATAGTACGAAAGTTTCCGGAGGCATAACGCTCTCGTTGGACTATATCTTATGGATTCATGAGAATAGCCCGCAGTATTTGGAATACATATTGCCACTTTCCCGTTAGGTGACTGTATCCCTTACAAATAGGACCGGGAGCTGAAAACAGCGAACCGATAAGTATTCCTTAACGAGTATAAGATGAAGAGAAAGTAAACGAAACAAACCAATATGCAGTCAACCAATAACTCCCTGTCCTAAGGCTGTTTAAGGAAGGTGAAGTGTGTCGTTACACTCATATCTCATTCTCTGCGAGGCATAAAGGCACTAACTCTTCGGATTCGTAGTTGAGGTGTGCCAAGCCAATTGCGTCCTCCACGAACCATGGAGAAAGGCTATTGTCATGATGGAAGCGACACTCATCGTATACCCGTAGATCCATCTCCATGTGGAAAGCATTCGGGGATAAGTCTCAAAAACGGTAGGTGTCTATCTCGTGGTCTCCGGCAGCGAAAATGTACAGGATATAGTGAAAACATCCCTGCTGTTTGCAAAAATACCATAAATCTAAATCTATTCAACCAGAGACATATCCTTGAAGCAGTGTAAACCCAATAATGCAGAGTTGATGACAGTGATATGTTTTTAATTATTGTTGATTTTAAATACTGAAAAGAGTTTGTCTCCGTAGCGATAATAAAATCTTTGATATTTTTCGGGCATTTTTGTAACAAATATACACACCCTTGTTTATATTCATAATTCTTCAATATTATAGCATAAATAATCCATTCCCCAATCGTCTTTTTCTAAATTACCAAATTTATTATCTGTATTTTTTAAAATAATTTCTTGTGGATTTGTACTATCAAGGACAAACGAGCAATCATTAGAGGAACATTTTAGGTAGTTCAAATTTTTAACATTGTGAGGTTGTATTTTTTCCCCACACGATAAACAATACAAATAATCTTTTTGCAATTTTTGTCCATTCTTGTTTATGGCTTGTACCAACTCTATTACATTTTTCCTGATTTCATCTCTATGCAGTCTTCTTTTGTCATTCTGGAATTTTATTTGTTGATTTAGTTTTTCAATTATATTTTCCGCCAACAATACTTTCGGGATTTTCACGAATTTGTATGTGGATTCCTGTTCATTAAATAGCAGAAAATCAGTTTGAAA
>JAITAD010000054.1 GCA_031284275.1 Tannerellaceae bacterium | reverse complement strand
ATGACACGTTTTCGCATCTTCGAAATAGAAAGTAATCTTTCGTTCGTCTTCGTAGAAGTCCCGGACATTCTGCACGATTACTTTGCGGAACGCTGTGACGGAAGTTGGAGTGAACTCCTCTACAGTCATCGGGGTAGTGGTTGCAAGGACAACATCAGGTGTGTCGTCTGAGCACGCGGCGCTGAGTGCCGCAATTACGATCATCAGGTATTTCTTCATGATACTTTCTTTTTGGTTTATGCAAAGAACGCAAACTTTCGCGTTTCGACAAGCGAAGATAAGCGGCTTTGTGAAGTCTGCTGCAAAAAATGCTACTTTTGCGACGTCAAAGAGTTCTATAGGGCACGTAGGCATGCGGTTATGCCCCGTGCGTTGGTTGTAATGGCCATGCAAGTGCTTTATAGCTCTTTGACAACGGGTAGCATAACCGTTCTATGCTTACATCTGATAGTCATGAGTTGTACAAGCGGCAACTGCACAGAGACAATGGGAATGTTGGATATGTACATTCAACAACACTTCGACCAACAACATGGAGAAATTGACTTTGTAACTTCTGCAGAAATAGCAAAGGAAGTTTCCGAGTTGGTAACCGTATCGGCGAATACTGTTTCAAAGATCATGTTCGCACGGGGATTCAACACACATATCCTTGATGGACGTGCGCATTGGACAATCTACCGTAAATCATAATTCGAACTCATTAAACACCTGAATCCCCGTTTGCCTATCGGTATCCATCACGTGGGAGTATACCAACGTTTGCCGGATGTTACTATGGCCCATGATTTCTCGGAGGGCATTTAAGTCTCTTGTGTGGCGTAGAAATATGGTAGCGAAAGTATGCCGGCCTACTTTTGCTGATAAGTTCTTTGTCGTGATACTGGCTATCGCGGCAATCCCCTTTAGATGCTTATTTATCTTTTGGTCGCTTAGCACATGCGACCAGAGCAAGCCTCGCGTTCTTGTTCCTCTTTGCCTGTTGATGATTGCACGCAATGGTTGGGATATCGGTACGTGGACAACGCGGGGGCGAATATGCAACATCTTAGCGCGCACGTAAGTGAACTCTGTTTCCCCGATTTGTTCTATCGTAAGTTTTTTGGCGTCAGAAATGTGTAGGGAGCTGAGGCACATAAACAGAAAAAATTCAAGTACCCCTTGTTGGGTTTTCGGTAGGCAGTTGCTGCTGTACAACGAAGCTAGTCTCTTTAATTCGTCTTCGGTAAGTGCCTCTGCGGTCGTTTCTTGGAACCCACGAAGCTTCAGACTCCGGATAGGGTTTTCTTGTAGCAAGCCTCGTGCTACGGCATCATTGAGATAGACGGCAATAACATGTAAAGTCTTATTGATTGTGATTTCTTCGTTTCCTCTGCGGTTACGGAGGTACAGTACGAACTGGCGAAAGAAATCCGGAGTCAGTTCATCAAAGAAGATACTTGCCTTGAACGTTCGGAGTGTGTTCAAACAGGCGCGATGTTTCTTTTGTGTGGCAATACTGACTTCTTGAAAGCGGAGGCTCTGGTATACTTTACAAAACGCGAAGAAGTCTGCATATTGCCCGCGCGACCGAAACTCTTTCCAGAAGAGTTCTACGGTTAGGGCTTTGCCACGTAGTCGGTATCTGACAAAGATATCGTTGATGGTCGCTTTCAGATCCGAAATGATCAGATTCTTGTCACGTGCATACTCGTATGCGGCTTTAACTATTCCTCTGTCTTTATCGAAGAATGCCGGCGGCAAGCTGATCCTTGCCGGAACCTCTATCTTCTTTCGGTCGATGTAAAACCCGATATAGACAGGTGCTTCCCCTTTCTTGTTTACCACCCCTTTTTGGTACACCGAATACGTTGCCATTTTCTTCCCTACAATTGCATTCTTACCTACATTCTTCCCTTAAAAAATGTTTCATTGCAATGTCAGTGGTTTCGCGAAAAACGAGGCTGCGCCCACAAAACACCAAAGGAGACCCCCTCTCGGAGGTCTCCTCAAATGTTTATGATTCTTAAATCGTGGAGTATACCGGACTCGAACCGGTCACCTTTAGACTGCCAGTCTAACGCTCTAGCCAGATGAGCTAATACCCCGGAGTCATCATCTTTCGTCCGCTTTCGGGTGACCTGGGAGGGGCTCGAACCCTCGACCCAATGATTAAGAGTCATTTGCTCTACCAACTGAGCTACCAAGTCATACCGATTACTATCGGCGAAATGCGGTCGCAAAGGTAGAAGTAAAATCCGGCGGTGCAAACTTTCCCAACCCATTTTGTACCTTTGCGGCGATAGTATAAGGTTGATGGCGATGAACAAACTCGGTTATCTGCTCCTCATGAACACTGCATTTGCTGCTGTAGCGGTAGAGAATCCTTTCTTCGAACCCTATCGGACGCCCCACGGGACGCCCCCGTTCGACCGTATCCGGACGGAACATTATGAACCGGCTTTTGAAGAAGGCATACGCCGTCAGGAGGCCGAAGTGTCGGCCATTGCCGAGAGCGCGGAGCAGCCGACTTTCGCCAACACCGTTGTCGCTTTGGAGCGGAGCGGAGCGTTTCTCCGCAGGGTGAGTTCAGCCTTTTACAACGTGCTCCATGCCGAGGCCGACGACCCGATGATGGACTTGGCAGAACGGATTTCGCCACGGCTGACAGAGAGCGCCAACAATATCTACCTCAATGAAGCGCTTTTCCGTCGCGTGCAGACGCTCTATGCGCAGAAAGAATCCTTAGGTTTGTCTACGGAAGACGAGCGGCTGTTGGATGAAACCTACCATGATTTCCAACGTCGCGGGGCAACCTTGGGAGCAGAGGAGAAAGCCGCTTATCGCCGTTTGAGCGCCGAGTTAAGCCTCCTTACGGTCCGCTTTTCCCAAAACGCACTCAAAGATAAGAACCGTTACGAGTTACTTTTTACCGACGAAGCCGACTTGGCAGGCCTGCCCGAGAGCGTGAGCGAAGCGGCTGCGCTGTTGGCGCGAGATAAGGGAAAGGAAGGATGGCTCTTCACCCTCTCGGCGCCGAGTTATCAGCCCTTTATGCGTTATTCGGCAGTCCGTCCGTTGCGGGAAAAGATATATCGCGCTTACATGAGCATCGGTAACAAAGAGGATGAGTACGACAACCGAGACATTGTTCAGCGCATCGTCAATACCCGTCTGGAGATAGCCCGACTGATGGGGGCGCCCCATTTCGCCGCTTACAACCTGCGACGCACCATGGCCAAGACCCCCGAAACCGTATATGCCCTGCTCGAAGAGTTGCTGGCCGCCTATCGGCCGGTGGCGGAGAAGGAATATCAAGCCATTCAGGGATTTGCCTTAGGCCTTGAGCAGGAGAAGATAACCGTCATGCCTTGGGATTGGAGTTACTACTCCGAGAAGTTGAAAGACGTCCGTTTCGGCGTCAATGATGAGATGACACGCCCCTATTTCGAACTCGGTCATGTGCGCGAGACCATTTTTGCCCTTGCCGGCCGTCTTTATGGGATAACCTTTCGGGAGAACAGAGATATCCCCGTTTATCACCCTGAGGTGACGCCCTACGAAGTCTACGATGCCGACGGCTCTTTCCTTGCCGTCCTCTACACCGACTTCCATCCCCGCGAAGGCAAGCAGTCAGGTGCGTGGATGAACGAAGTCAAGCCGCAATACCGCAAGGAGGATGGTGCCGACAGTCGCCCACAGATCATCATAGTGATGAACTTCACCCGCCCGACGGACAGTCGCCCCTCGCTGCTGACCTTCGACGAAGCCAACACCTTCCTGCACGAGTTCGGCCACGCCCTGCACGGTATGCTGACACGTTGCACTTATGCGAGCCTTTCCGGCACGAGCGTTTTCCACGACTTTGTGGAGTTACCCTCCCAAATCATGGAGAATTGGCTCACCGAGAAAGAGTTTCTCGATGAGTTAGCCGTCCATTACCTTACGGGAGAAGCGATGCCTGCCGAATTGGTGGAGCCACTGCGGGAGGCGGCGCAGTTCAATGCCGGTTACGCCTGCTGCCGTCAGCTTTGTTTCGGCTTCCTTGACATGGCATGGTATACCCTGACGGAACCTTTCGAGGGAGACGTGACAACCTTTGAAAAGGCCGCATGGGCCAAAGCCCAACCGCTCCCCGAAGTACAGGAAGCCTTGATGAGCACTAATTTTAGCCATATCTTTTCCGGAGGATATGCAGCCGGTTACTATGGTTACAAGTGGGCGGAAGTGTTGGATGCCGACGCCTTTTCCCTCTTCCGTCAGAGAGGGATATACGACCGACCGACGGCTGACGCTTTCCGTCGTTACGTCCTGACACCCGGTGGAACGGACGATCCGGCGCACCTCTACCGACTTTTCCGCGGGCAAGACCCCACGATAGACGCCCTGCTCATCAAGGACGGTGTCAGGAAAGCGGAATGAAGAAGAAAAAATCCACTTGACAG
This sequence comes from Tannerellaceae bacterium, assembly GCA_031284275.1. The sequence continues at coordinate 2,585 of JAITAD010000054.1, read as the reverse complement.
TGACCTGTCTCGGAATAATGCTACCTTTGTACCCGACAGAAATAAAGAATGTACGTATGATGAAGTTCCTTTCTCTTTACATAGCGGTTGCGGTTGTCTTGTCGGCTTGTGCGACGCCCTGCGGCTGTTAAGGAAGTTTTTCGTATTGAGGGGTACACTTAAACAGGTCGGATGATAAAGATTCACTTTACTAAACAATAAGGTTTAACTCTAAAGCAGTATTACAATGATTAAAGTAGGTATTAATGGTTTTGGGCGCATCGGGCGTCTGGTGTTCCGCGCTGCACAGAAGCGCGACGATGTGCAGGTAGTCGCTATCAATGACTTGATCAGCGTAGACTACATGGCATACATGCTCAGGTATGACTCCATCCACGGGAAGTTTACCGGAACGGTGGAAGTCAAGGACGGCAATCTGGTGGTGAACGGAAAGGCCATCCGTGTGACGGCCGAAAGGAATCCGGCAGACCTGAAATGGGGCGACGTAGGCGCCGAGTACGTAGTGGAATCCACCGGTCTTTTCCTCGAAGAAGAAAAGGCGCAGGGGCATATCGCCGCAGGGGCGAAATACGTCGTGATGTCCGCTCCTTCCAAGGACAAGACACCGATGTTCGTCACCGGTGTGAACCTCGACAAGTACGTCAAAGGGACGAAGTTCGTTTCCAACGCCTCCTGTACGACGAACTGTCTGGCGCCCATCGCCAAGGTGCTGAACGACAAGTTCGGCATCACCGACGGTTTGATGACGACCGTTCACGCCACGACGGCGACCCAGAAGACCGTAGACGGACCCTCCGTAAAAGATTGGCGTGGTGGCCGTGCGGCAGCCGGCAACATCATCCCCTCTTCGACGGGTGCTGCCAAGGCGGTAGGCAAGGTGATCCCCGAATTGAACGGTAAGCTGACAGGTATGGCTTTCCGCGTGCCGACGCTGGACGTATCCGTAGTTGACCTGACGGTGAACCTCGCCAAGGCTGCCACTTACGACGAAATCAAGGCTGCCATGAAGCACGCCTCCGAAAACGAACTCAAAGGGGTGCTCGGTTACACCGAAGACGAAGTCGTTTCTTCCGACTTCATCGGAGACACCCGTACCTCCATCTTCGATGCGAAGGCCGGTATCGCACTGACCGACAAGTTCGTCAAGGTCGTTTCTTGGTATGACAACGAATGGGGTTATTCCAACAAGGTACTTGACCTCATTGCCCACATGAAGAAAGTGAACGGTTGATATCCCCCCTTTCAACCGCGTACGACAGAGGCTTCTCCGCAAGGAGAAGCCTCTTTTTTCTTGCGGCAATATTGCAGGAAAAGAGGAAAGGAAGAAAAAAGAATTACTTTTGCGTGCGTCACTAATAAAGGAGATGTATAAGGCATGGCAAGCGCGATCGGTACAGGGAGCATGATCAGGATTGGGAAAGGCTTGGATATACGCCTCAAAGGCAAGGCCCCGCAATCGTTGTTGGCGGCGAAGCGGAGCGACAGTTACGCCGTTGTCCCCGATGCTTATCCGGGAATCTTTCCCAAGGTAGTTGTCAGAGTAGGCGACAGAGTGAAAGCCGGTACGCCGGTGATGATCGACAAGAACCGCCCCGAGATACGTTTCGCTGCCCCGGTGAGCGGCACGGTATCGGCTGTCAATCGAGGGGAGAAACGTAAGTTACTCAGCATCGAGATAGCCCCCGACCGACAGGTGGAATATGAACAGTTTGGTGTAAGGCAAGTGTCCGCTTTGAGCGGAGAAGAAGTAAAAGAGGCTATCCTGCAAGGTGGCCTTTGGTCTTTCATACGGCAGCGCCCTTACGATATCGTAGCTTCGCCGGCGGATACGCCGCGCGACGTCTTCGTCTCCGCTTTTTATTCGGCGCCCCTTGCGCCCGATTTCGATTTCATCCTGCGCGGGCAGGCGGAAGATTTCCAAACGGGGATCGATGCTTTGAGGAAACTGACGGCGGGAAAGGTCTATCTCGGCGTGCGTCCGGGTTCGGCGGTACATCCTGCGGGAGCGGAAACGGTGGAAGTCTGCGGGGCGCATCCTGCCGGGAATGTCGGGGTACAGATCAACCACATCAAGCCGGTGAACAAAGGCGAGACGGTCTGGGTCGTTGGCGCCGAAGACGTGATACTGATAGGACGACTTTTCAACAAAGGGATAGCCGACTTCACCCGCCTCGTAGCCATCACAGGGTCTGAGGCGCAGGAGCGAGGTTATGTCAAGGCCGTTGTCGGCTGCCGGATAAGCAGCCTGACGGACGGACGGATACCCCCCGACGGCTTCCTGAACGGCTTCCAACGCTTAAAGAATCTGCGTATCATCAGCGGAAACGTACTCACGGGGACTACCGTCACCGAACAGGATTACCTTCGGCCTTACGACAATCAGGTCACGGTGATACCCGAAGGTGACGATGTCTACGAATTTTTCGGATGGGTGACGCCGGGTTTCGGCAAGTTCAGCGTGAGCCGGACTTTCCTCACGTGGTTGGAAAACAAGCGGAAGGAGTTCGTTATTGACGCCCGGCTGCGTGGCGGAAAGCGCCCCATCATCATGTCGAACGAGTACGATAGCGTCTTCCCGATGGACA
>JAITAD010000013.1 GCA_031284275.1 Tannerellaceae bacterium | reverse complement strand
GTCAGGTTGGAAATAGAAGCTCCGTTGATTGCGCGCGCAAGGAAAGCCGGGCATTTTGTCATCGTGCGTGCCGACGGGAAAGGTGAACGAATCCCCCTTACCATAGCGGGCGCCGATATTGAGCGGGGTACTGTGACACTCATTGTACAGGCGGTGGGCGTATCGACGCGCAAGATTTGCGCTCTCGAAGTAGGGCAGTCGGTGGCCGATATGGTCGGCCCATTGGGACAGGCGACACACGTCAGGCAGGTAGGAACGGTGCTTTGTGCCGGAGGCGGTGTGGGAGCTGCGCCGCTGATGCCCATTGTGGAGGCCTTCCATGAGGCGGGTAACCGTGTGGTGGTGGTGTTGGCTGCCCGCACGCGTGAACTGATTATCCTTGAAGAGCAGATGCGTGCTGCGGCCGATGAGGTGATCATCATGACAGACGACGGCTCCTACGGCGTCAAAGGCTTGGTGACCGAAGGGGTGGAGGCTGTGATAGCACGTGAAGCGGTACATCTCTGCGTGACCATAGGGCCGGCGATAATGATGAAGTTTGTTGCAGAAACGACGCGCCGACATGACGTGCCGACGATAGCCTCGCTGAACACGGTGATGGTGGACGGGACGGGGATGTGCGGCGCCTGCCGCGTGAGTGTGGGTGGCAAGACAAGATTCGTCTGTGTGGACGGACCGGAGTTTGATGCCCACGAAGTGAACTTTGATGAAATGATGATGCGGTTGCGGTCATGAAAATACTTGTTCTGGGAGCCGGAAAGATGGGCTTGTTCTTCACCGACCTGATGAGTTTCGACCACGAAGTGGCCGTATTGGAGAGTGACCCCAAGCGTTTACGTTTCGTATACAATGCCTTGCGTTTCCAACAGGCAGAAGAGGTGTCGGTCTTTGCGCCGGAGATCGTTATCAACTGCGTGACATTGGATCGTACCGTCGAGGCTTTTCGACAGGTGATGCCTCATTTGCCGGCGGGCTGTATTCTGGCGGATATCGCTTCGGTGAAGACAGGGTTGAAGGCCTTTTATGCCGAGACAGGACACCCTTATGTTTCGACTCATCCGATGTTCGGTCCTACCTTTGCCAACCTGAGCAACCTTTCGGGCGAGGGGGCTATCGTCATCTCGGAAGGCGACCATTTGGGGCGGGTCTTTTTCAAAGACTTATACGCAGGACTTCGGTTGCATGTCTGCGAATATACCTTCGACGAGCACGACGAAGTGATGGCTTACTCGTTGGGTATCCCCTTCGCTTCGACAATCGTGTTTGCCTCGACGATGAAACATCAGGATGTGCCGGGGACGACCTTCAAACGGCACATGGGTATCGCCCATGGGTTATTTTCGGAAGATGACTATCTCCTTACGGAAATACTCTGCAATCCCTATACGCCGTTGCAGATAACGCGCATACAGGAGGAACTCTCGACACTCATGGATTTTATTCTCCGCAAGGACACGGAGGCTTTGAAAGCTTACCTGAAAAGGATACGCAAGAACCTCGAATGAGATGGCCGACGGGAAAGATATTTATCGCATAGGGTTGACGATGACCGTCGGCGTGGGCGAAAAGATCGCTAAACGCCTGTTGGAGTTGTTTGATGGGGATGCGGAGGCTGTCTTCCGAGAAAAGGAGCATATTTTGGGGAAAGTGGCAGGCGTCGGAGCAATCGTTTCTGCATCGCTGCATAATCCGGAAACGCTCCGAAGAGCAGAGGCAGAACTTCGTTTTGTCGAACAGAATAACATCAGGATAGTGTTTTTGAACGAAGAAGGTTATCCTTTCCGCCTTGCACAGTGCCCTGATGCACCGATACTGCTTTATTACAAGGGAGAGGCCGACTTGGATGCGACATACATGGTCAGCATTGTGGGAACGCGCTCGGCGACGGTGTACGGGCAGGGACTGACGGACAAGTTTGTACATGACTTGGGGGAGATGTTGCCGGAAACGCACATCGTCAGTGGTTTAGCCTATGGCATAGACATTATGTCACACCGTGCGGCATTGAAGGAGGGTTTGCGGACGGTAGCCATTCTGGCACATGGGCTGGACCGTATCTATCCGAGCGTACACCGTACGACGGCAGTGGAGATGCTGCGGGAAGGTGGAGGACTGCTGACGGAGTATCCGCACGGGACGACGCCGGAGAAACTTAATTTTGTAAAACGGAACCGCATTGTAGCAGGTCTCTCGGAGGCGGTAGTGGTGGTAGAGTCACCCCACCGTGGCGGATCGTTGATTACGGCCGATATGGCGTTGGGTTACGCTCGTAGTGTCTTTGCTTTTCCGGGACGCACGACGGACAGTCATTCGACAGGATGTAACGACCTGATACGCTACAACAAGGCGGCGCTCATCCTTTCGGCAACGCATTTTGTGTCGGAGATGGGTTGGACCGAACAATCCCTTGCAGCGGCAGTCCCGCAGGAACTGCCTTTTGTCGAAGAGGGGGATGCCGGACGCGTGTTGGCCATTCTCCGGACGCATGAAGATGCACATATAGACCATATCGGCCGTCTGGCAGAGATGCCGATGAGCAAGCTTTTGCCGACACTTCTTGACTTGGAGGTAGCCGACCTCATCATCCAGTTGCCGGGAAATAGATATCGTATCGCCTCTACATAAAAGACTGCCATGCTGCGGGAGAAACATATCGTACTTGGAGTAACGGGGAGTATCGCCGCTTATAAGTCTGCATTGCTTATTAGATCCTTGATGAAGGCAGGGGCAGAGGTGCAAGTGGTGATGACGCCGGCGGCCAAAGAGTTTATCACCCCGCTGACGCTCTCGACGTTGAGTCGCCGTCCTGTGATTAGCGAGTTTTTCGCCCGACGCGATGGTTCATGGCACAGTCATGTAGACTTGGGACTTTGGGCGGATGCCATGTTGGTAGCTCCCGCTACGGCGGCGACCATCGGCAAGATGGCACAGGCTGTGGCGGACAACATGTTGGTGACGACCTATCTGGCCTGTAAAGCGCCGGTGTTTGTGGCGCCGGCGATGGACAGGGATATGTTCGCCCACCCGGCGACGCAGCGTAACCTGACGGTTCTTCGGTCGGCGGGCAACATCATTATTGAACCGACATCCGGTGAATTGGCCAGCAGCTTGTCAGGTAAGGGTAGGATGGAGGAGCCTGAGGCTATCGTTCGTCGGCTGTCGGCATTCTTTGCTGCGGCGATGGGGCAGCTCGCCGGTCGGCGTGTGTTGGTGACGGCGGGACCGACATACGAACGGATAGACCCTGTGCGCTATATTGGAAACTTTTCATCCGGAAAGATGGGCTTCGCTCTGGCAGAAGTTTGTGCAGCGGCGGGAGCGGAAGTGACGCTGGTGAGCGGGCCGTCGGCCTTAGAGACGGTACATCCGGCAATACGGCGTGTGCCGGTGGAGTCGGCAGAGGAGATGTACCGTGCCGCTGTGGAGGTTTTCCCCACTATGGACGCAGCATTGCTTTGTGCGGCGGTGGCGGACTACCGTCCGGCTGAAATGGCGGTCGAGAAAATCAGACGTGAAAGGCATTCGGAGATGGTCTTGCGGCTTGTTGCCAACCCCGATATCGCCGCATCGCTCGGAGCCATGAAAAAGGCGCATCAGACACTTGTGGGATTCGCTCTTGAAACAGGCGATGGCGGGTGTACGGTAGCGGCCGATAAGTTGCGGCGTAAGAACCTTGATATTATCGTTCTCAACTCGTTGAGCGATTCAGGGGCAGGTTTCGGTTGCGATACGAATAAAGTGACTATCCTCGACCGAGAAGGCGGGATATACGCCCTGCCGCTGAAAATGAAGACGGAAGTGGCGGCGGATATCGTTGCCCATCTCTGTGATTTTGTTACTCGAAGAGCTTAAAATGCTGAGATGGATTAAAAATTGGATGCTTCCGTTGGCCATTGTCACGGGAGCGCTGACATACCGTTTTCTCTGGCCGTTGGCGGAGGTGTTGCCGTACCTGATATTTGTCATGCTACTCTTGGCCTTTAGCCGTCTCTCGCCGCAGGATATCCATATTCGTCGAGGGCATGGGTGGCTACTGTTGATACAGATAGGGGGAGGGGCAGTGGTGTATTTCGCCTTGTTGCCGGCTGAAAGCATATTGGCTGAGGGGGCTATGGTATGCGTATTGGCGCCTACGGCGGCGACCTCGGTGGTGGTGACGGCATTATTGGGGGGTGACGTGGCTTTTCTTGCCTGTTACCAGATACTGAGCTATCTGGCATTGGCGGTGTCGGCGCCGCTACTGTTTTCGCTAACGGCGGCGACATCGGGAGGAGCGCCCTTTGTGGCGACCTTTCTCTTCGTATGCCGCCGCGTGTTACCCACAGTGCTGTTGCCGTTATTGTTGGCGTGGTTGATACGCCGTGTGGCGCCGGCGGTACACAGTCGTTTGGAAAGCGTCCATGGGCTGGCGTTCTACTTGTGGGCGGTGATGCTGATACTTGTGACGGCGCAGACCTTACACGTGCTAACGGAGAGCGACCATCCACCCTACGGGGTGGTTGCAGCGTTGGCCGGAGTGTCGATTGTCTGCTGTGCAGGGCAGTTTCTGTTGGGACGATTCATCGGTCATCGTTCGGGCGATGCGATTGCTGCCGGTCAAGGTTTAGGACAGAAGAACACGATACTGGCGATATGGATGGCACAGACGTATCTTGCGCCGGCAGCTTTCATAGCGCCGGCGACCTACGTACTTTGGCAGACAGCCGTCAATGCGTTGGAGCTGTACCGTTTTCGCCAAAAAGGCTGACGGTGAGGTCGAGGAAATCATCGGGAGATAGTTGCTCGGGGCGTAGGGATAAGATGGAGGCATCGGCGTGCGGATAGTTGCTGAGGAGGGGTTTGAGGGCGTTGCGGAGGGTCTTGCGGCGTTGGTTGAAAGCGGTCTTGACGACTTGTCGGAAACGGGTTTCGTCGCAAGGCAGACAGGTACGGCTGTTGCGAGTGAGGCGAACAACGGCGCTCTTGACCTTGGGAGGGGGAGAGAAAACATTTTCATCGACGGTGAAAAGATATTCGACATCATACCATATTTGGATGAGTACGCTGAGTATACCGTAAGTACGGTTACCGTGAGGTGCGGCAAGGCGTTGGGCGACCTCGCGCTGTATCATACCGGTACAACAGGGAATGCGGTGTCGCTCTTCGATGAGTTTGAAGAATATCTGGGAGGAGATATAATAGGGGTAATTGCCGGTGAGGCAGAAAACGGGAGCAGGGAAACGGGTAGCGAGGTCCATACGGAGGAAGTCCTCGACAAGGATACGCCCTTCGAGGGATGGAAACAGACGGCTGAGACGGTCGGCCAAAGTACGGTCAATCTCGACGACGGTGAGGTCGTAACCGGCTTCAAGGAGGTGGCGGGTGAGTGCACCTTCGCCGGGGCCTACCTCAAGGACGGGATAACGACGGTAACCATCAAGGGTATCGGCTATACGGCGGGCGATGCCTTCGTCACGGAGGAAATGTTGTCCGAGGGATTTCTTGGTCATGAGGCGAAGGTATATCTTTTCAGATACATACAAATACGGTAAAAATGACTCGGCTTGTAATTTCTCTTCTTTCAGCATAGCCATATGATAATAAGCCATGTCCGTATGTGACTGTCATAGGACTGAAAAGGTTGTAAGGGGCGTTTGGAGGAAAGGGAAGTGGTTATCTTTGTAGAGTGTATTATTCAGTGTTTACGCTATGAATGAGGAATTGTTTTTGAAAGGGGATGAGGGCTTACGGTTTGCGATGGCGCATTTTGGAGTAGATGAAGCCTTGCTTCGGCGGACGCTGGCATTGGCCCTCAAGCGAGGAGCGCATTACGCAGATTTGTTCTTTGAACATTCGTTTCGGAACAGGACAGACCTGCGGGATGGACAAGTGAAAGCAGTGGGAGCGACGGTAGACTATGGAGTAGGTGTTCGGGCTTTGTCCTGCGACAGGACGGGTTACGCCTATACCGAAGTGGTGTCTGACGAACGTCTGGCAGAGGCGGCACATGCCGCAGCTCATATCGCCGCAGGGATGGCGACGACACATGCTCCGGCGCCCATAGCAGCCTTGCCGCAAAAGTCTACGGGGCTTTACGACGTGCGCCGAACTTGGGAAGACGTAGGGGTAGAGGAGAAGATGGCAATCCTGCAAAGCTTGAACGACAAGATATTTTCCCTTGACGGTAGGACGCACAAGGTGAGAGCGTCGTTGTCAGACAGTTCATCGATAATTCTTTTCTGCAACTCCTTAGGAGAGGCGTTCTACGACTACCGGCCGATGGTAGCGCTTTCGGTTACATGCGTCATGCAATCGGGGGGACGGACGGAGAGCGCCGTCGCCGGCCGTTCTTTCCGCATGGGGATGGATGCCGACACTTTGCAGGCTTTGGTGGAGGAAGTGGCGCAGGAGGTCGTAGCCCGAACGGCTATCCTCTTTGAAGCCGTCCGTCCCCGCGGAGGAGAGATGCCGGTGGTGATGGGGGCAGGAGCGTCAGGTATCTTGTTGCATGAGGCAATAGGACATGCTTTTGAGGCTGATTTTAACAGGAAAAATGTTTCCATCTTCTCAGAGATGCTGGGTAAGCGGATCTGTGGGAAAGGTATCCATGTCGTGGACGACGGCCTGATTACTGCCAACCGTGGGGCGGTGAACTTTGACGATGAGGGGACGGCAGGGCAACGAACCTCAATTGTCACGGACGGTATCCTGAGCAGTTTTCTCCACGACCGTATCAGTGCGACTCATTATGGCGTGATGCCGACAGGGAACGGACGACGGGAGTCGTTCCGTCACATCCCGCTGCCGCGTATGCGAGCGACATATATGGAAGGTGGAGCCTACAGCGAAGAGGAAATCATCGCCTCTGTACGCAAAGGTATCTACGCTGCGAACTTCTCAAACGGACAGGTACAAATCGGGGCGGGCGACTTCACCTTCTTTGTTAAGAGCGGTTTCCTCATCGAAGAAGGGAAACTGACGCGTCCTGTCAAGGACATCAACATCATCGGTAACGGCCCTCAGGCATTGGCCGACATCACCATGGTGGGGAACAATTACCGCATGGACAACGGAACGTGGACATGCGGTAAGGACGGGCAGTCATGCCCTGTGACTTGCGGGATGCCTTCGGCCTTAGTGCGAAAACTGACGGTGGGCGGAGAAAACTGAGCCTTGCAGAGGAGCTATATCAAAGAATGAGGCTACCGTAATTACTTCAATAACTCATCAAAAATATTCCCCCCGGATATATTTTTGTTACTTTTCAATGATGTACCCTCAGAGGATGGCGGATAATACATAACTTGCCAATAAGATATATCATAAGGCCGGTTTCTTGGGGAGGCTGGAGAGATTTCTTCTGAACTTTCTTGCAAGTTCCCCGTACATTCTTGCAAGTTCCCTATACATTCTTGTAAGTTCCCTGAACTTTTTTGCAAGTTCCCCGCTCCTTCTCGCCATGACCGTCAGAAAGCCCCCCGTTACGGGGGCTTTCTTGCGGATCGTCGGGGATTTCTTGCTAAGTGAAAGGGATTGGTGGCGATGTCACGGTGATTTCTTACAGGTTTCCGCCACTTTCTCACGAACCTTCTTGCCATGTAAAGGGAATTGCCGGCAAGCTTAAAAGGATACCATTATTTTTGACATGTAACTTTTGAGGGCGCAAACACAAATATCCACCGTAGGACGGAAAACTCAGAAAGGGCAGTTACAATGAAGGATAGCGGTCATCACCTGCATCAGTGATGGCGATACACTCGATCTCTATCAGCCAAGCGGGACGACAAACTGGAGCAATGACGATGAGGTAATTTTTCATCCTCTCGGCCAGAAATGCTTCCACAGCAGCATAATCGGCGGTGTCGCGGAGGTATACGATAGCTTGTTTGATATGGTCAAGAGAGGCGCCGGCGGAGTGCAAGAGAGCGTCGATGTTTTGCAAGGTACGTTCGGCCTGGCGGATGACATCGCCGAGATAAAGGACGTCCCCCTTATCATTGATACTGGCGGTACCGGAGATGAAGATATGTCGGCGGTCGCCATAAGTAACGGCAGTACCGCGTTCAAAGGTGACACCATAGTCGATTGTGCGATTGAGGTAGCTTGGGGCATGGAGGAAAGCGATCTGCTCCTCCTTGAGACCTTCGACAGCAAGAGCATCCATCATGACGAAAGAGTTGGTGCAAGCCGTTCGCCCTTCGATACCGGTACTGGTGATATAATGAGTGTCTTTGGTCAGCCCATGGGTATTAAAGAAAGCGGTACGCGCATCGACGACAGCACCGTAACGCAGATCGACATCCCTCACAAAGAGCCACGTCCGCAGACAGTTCAACGCCAGGACATCGCCATGGGCGATGAGCAAGTCGTCGTAACGTCGGAAGAGTTCGCCCGTCTGTTCGAGAGCCGTCCCGGAAGGCTGCGTCATGGAGGTGACCCAGAGGTGTCGATACCCCCCGTGAGCGGCCAAGAGGACGTCCGGTGCAAGTAGACTGACATCGGCTTCGGAAAGAAGGTATATCCAGAGAGCGACCTTCGATCCATTAGCCGGCGGCTGTTGGATAATCGAAACGGCACAGGGAACAAGCCCCGCATCGCCCAGACGCACCGGATCGGACTGATTGGCAGCATCGCTCACGAAATAACGCCGGACGATAGGGCGGGCTTTGAGCGACTCTGTTATCCTTTTACACTCCACAAGCACAGCCTCAAGCTGTTCTCCGAAAGGAGCGCCACCCTCGGATACACCGATAAGGACATGGTATTCCGACTCGGACACCCCCTCTTTTCCATCGCCACGAAACTCCCCGGTACTGACCTTAAGCTCAACCTTCATATTCACATTTAATTTTGACCGCCCCGGCGCCGGCAAAAGTATAATTTTCAGTTTGAAGACCTATCTTTGCCCCCATGAAGATGAAGTTGCTTAAAGATTTGCGCCGTCGTTTGCCATGGCTG
>JAITAD010000070.1 GCA_031284275.1 Tannerellaceae bacterium | reverse complement strand
TCCTTTGAAAAAAAACCGTTCACATGTTCGCAGTGTTGGGAAAAGAGCTACTTTTGCCCCGTGCAGGTTTAGAGAACCATCCATAGTAATTTTAAGTTATATGAAGAACAAGCATCTTTTCTTGCCGTTCCTTGTGGCGGCCGTAGCATTGGCTTTTACGTCGTGCTCCAAGTTGAAACCGCTTGCCGGCGATTACATCAAGGCCGAGCCTCAACCCCTCGAAGCCATTGGGGGAGAAGTTCCTGTCACCATTAATGCGACTTTTCCGGCCAAATGGTTCAACAAGAAAGCCGTTGTCACGGTTACCCCCGTGTTGCGTTACGAAGGTGGCGAAGTCTGGGGGACGCCTTATACCTATCAGGGAGAAAAGATCAAAGGCAACGACGTCGTTATTCCGCAGGCGACGGGCGCCAATGTTACCCTGAAATCCTCTTTCCCCTATAAGGATGCGTTGAAGAAGTCTGAGCTGTTCCTCTCTTTTGCAGCGACCTTGAAAGGAAAGCCCGTCCAATTGCCCGACATCAAGATCGGAGACGGTGTTTTGGCGACTTCCGAGTGGGCATGTGTAAAATCTGCCAAACCCGCTATCGCCCCCGACAAGTTCCAACGTATCATCAAGGAAGCCCACAGCGCCAGTATCCTTTTCCTCATACAGCAGGCCGAGTTGCGTTCTAAGGAACTCACCAAGCAGGAGATTACCGATTGGAAAGCTTTGGTGAAGGATGCCGGCGATGCGCCCAACAAGAATGTTGCCATCGAAGTATCCGCTTATGCCTCTCCTGATGGCGGTTTGGATCTGAACACCGGCTTGGCTGAAAAGCGGGAAACAAAGACCACCGATTTCCTTGCCAAAGAGTTGAAACGTGCGCAGGTCGAAGCCCCTGTCGATGCCCACTACACGGCCGAAGACTGGGACGGTTTTCAGGAACTCGTTTCCAAGTCCGACATTCAGGACAAGGATTTGGTTCTCCGTGTGCTCTCCATGTATAGCGACCCCGAAAAGCGCGAACAGGAAATCAAGAATATCTCCGCCACTTTCAAAGTATTGGCAGAAGAAATCCTTCCCCAATTGCGTCGTTCCCGTCTGACGGCCAACATTGAGATCATTGGGAAGTCCGACGAAGAAATCAGCGAACTGTTCAAGACCAACCCCGCCGAGTTGAGTCTGGAAGAAATCCTTTACGCCGCCACCCTTACCGACGTCGTTGCCGAAAAGGAAGCCATCTACAAGGAAACGGCCGAACGTTTCCCTTCCGACTATCGCGCATGGAATAACATCGGGGTCACCCGTTTCCTTTCCGGAGACTTGAACGGTGCCGAACAGTCTTTCATCAAAGCAAACGGTATAAAGGTAAGCCCCGAAGCCAACCTCAACTTGGCCCTGATAGCCCTTTCCAAGGGAGACAAAGACAAGGCACAGCAGCTCTTGGGTAACGCTTCCGGCGTACCCGAGTTGGGAGAAGCCCTTGGTTTGCTCTACATCAAGCAAGGTGAATATGTGAAAGCCGTCAATTCTTTCGGTACGGTCAAGAGCAATAACGCCGCTTTGGCACAGATCCTGACGAAGGACTACAGCAAGGCACAGCAGACCCTTGACGCCGTTGAACATCCCACCCCCGTCACCGACTATCTCAAAGCCGTTGTTGCTGCCCGCACGAATAACTCCGCCGCCGCTTTCAGCCACCTCAAGGTCGCTTTCAGCAAGGATAGTTCGTTGAAAGCCGAAGCCGCCAAAGACTTGGAGTTTGCCAAGTACGCTACCAACGACAGTTTCAAAGCCCTGTTCTGATCGACAGGCTTTCCCTCCTCGTTGGGACTTTCCCATACACATAGCGTCGGGGTTTATCCCCCGACGCTATTGTTTTATAAAAAAGGCATACCTTTGTACTTAGGATAACCCGATAATATCTAATAGTATGAGTGATAACTATTGTGTCATCATGGGGGGGGGTATCGGTAGCCGTTTTTGGCCTTTCAGCAAAGAAAGTTACCCCAAGCAGTTCCTTGACTTTTTCGGTTGGGGGCGTTCCCTTTTGCAGATGACCTGCGACCGTTTTGCCAAGATAGTCCCTTTGGAGAATATCTTCGTCGTCACCAACAGACAGTACGCCGCCCTCGTACATGAGCAACTTCCCGAACTCTCCGAGAGTCAGATACTCCTTGAACCCTCCCGACGCAACACGGCCCCCTGCATAGCCTATGCCGCCTACCGTATCCGGGCTGTCAATCCGAGAGCCAACATTGTAGTTGCCCCTTCGGACCACCTTATTCGGAAAGAAGACGATTTCATTCGTGACATCAGGAAGGGATTGGATTTTGTGCAAGACCACCAAGCCCTCGTCACTTTGGGCATCAAGCCCAACCGTCCGGAAACAGGTTACGGTTACATTCAGCGCGACAAAAAAGCCATCGGAGAGTTCTCCAAAGTCAGAGCTTTCACCGAAAAGCCCGACCTCGACTTGGCCAAAGTCTTTTTGGAGACCGGCGAGTTCTTCTGGAACTCCGGCCTGTTCCTTTGGAATGTCGATGCCATATTGGCAGCCATTGCACGTTATCTCCCTGAGGTATCCACACGTTTCGACGCCCATGCCGAGCTGTTCAACACGCCGGAGGAAGCCCCTTTCATTGAAGCCCAATTTCCCCGTTGTCCGAATATCTCCATTGATTACGGCGTTATGGAAAAGGCCGATAACGTCTATATGCTCTGCGTAGACTTCGGATGGGCGGACTTGGGGACGTGGGGATCGCTCTATGACCTCTCCGAAAACAGGGACGCCGACCACAACGCCCTTCTTCGGAACAATCGGGCGATACTTTACGAGTCTTCGGGCAACCTCATATCCCTGCAAGATCCCGAGCGCCTCGTCGTCTTACAAGGGCTGAAAGATTACATTGTCGCAGAATCGGACAAAGTCCTGCTCATCTGCAAGAAGCAGGATGAGCAGCGCATCAAGCAGTTCGTTACCGACGCACAGCTCCGTTACGGTAAGGCTTTCACCTGAGCATACTCAGGCGAAGAGGTTACTGTAGGCCACGTAGCAACCGTAACCGAAGCACAAAGCCGACGAGACCAACACCAAACCGACCCGCAGCCTTTTGGAATGTAACAGGCGTCCGGAGAACGGCAGGCTGAAAACCCCTGCCACGACGGTCATGCCCGCTATTGATCCTATGCCGAAGAGTATCAGGTAGAGAAAGCTCCCCATCAATGTCTCTATCTGTGTCATCACCAGCACCACCAACGCACCGCTGCCGGCAAGCCCGTGCACCAGTCCGATACCGTAGGAAGCACGGTGCAACCCTTTCCCATGAACGTGCAGGTGAGGCTTTTCGTTCGTTCCCCGGTGTTGATGTCCGTGTCGGTGGATGCAGACCTCTTCATGGCGAAGGAAGAGGTAGAGGCGATACGAGGCCACGGTCACCAGCATCAGGCCGACGATAGCCTCGAAAACGGAAAACGACCCCTCAGGAATGTGCACTTTGAGGAGCATCATCACCAGACCGATAAGGAAGATGGTAGACGTATGTCCCAATCCCCAGAATATACCGTCTTTCAACGCCGGGCGGACTTCTTCCCGTTGGGATACGATGGTAGTGACCGCTAATACGTGATCCGCCTCAAAGGCATGGAGCAGCCCCTCATAGAGCGCATAGAAGAGCAACAGAAAAAGAGGCACCTGTTCCATTATCCGTTTAGCTTCGTTTTTGTTGCCGTGTAGGAGGATTTTTGCGAGGCTGGCCGACAGCCCCTCCTTTGCGGTCACCGTTACCCCTGCCGTTACCGTTACCCCTGCCGTTGTTGCTGCCCCTGCCGTTGCCGTTGCCGGCGCCCCCGTTCCCGCTTCTTCCTCTTCCTGCGGGGTAGAGACGCTTGTTCTTTTCCGGCTCGTAGAGCGGAGCCTCCCCCAGTGAAGGGTCTACCGGCACCTTCTCGATATCCTTACCCAGAAAATCCTCGATACGCTTAAATCCCGCCTGTTCCTCAATCCCCACGAAAGTGATGGCCAGGCCTCCGGAAGAGTCCGTTCCGCGGGCGGTACGTCCGATGCGATGCACGTAATCCTCCGGATCGTGAGGAATATCATAATTGACGATCAGCGTGATATCCGTGATATCTATACCCCGCGCTACCACGTCGGTAGCCACCAGAATATCGATATGTCCGTTTTTGAACGCACGCATCACCTCATCCCGTCGGGTTTGGTCGAGGTCGGAATGCATCGCTGCCACGTTAAGGTTACGTTGTCGCAGCGTAGTCGCCACCTCCTTCACTTTCAGCTTCGAGGAAGAGAACACGATCACCCGTTTCGGTTCCTTTTCTTGAAATATCCGGCGCAGGATACCGATTTTCTGTTTGGCGAAACAGATATAAGCCTGCTGTATGATCGATTCCGGAGGGCGGGATATTGCAATAGCTATTTCGGCAGGATTTTTGAGTATTGTCTGCGCCAGTTTACGAATCTTGGGCGGCATGGTAGCGGAGAACATCAGCACCTGACAAGTTGCCGGAAGATGTTTATGCACCGCCATAATATCCTCATAGAAACCCATGTCCAGCATCCTGTCCGCCTCATCCAGCACGAAGAAAGACGTGTTGGAGAGTTTCACGTACCCCATCTGGATATGCGCCAACAGACGTCCCGGCGTCGCAACGACGACATCCGCCCCCATCTCCAGTCCCCGCCGCTGTTGGTCCCAGGCACGTCCGTCCGTCCCCCCGTAGATAGCCACTGCCGAGACGGGCAGAAAATACGAGAACCCCTCTATTTGTCGGTCTATTTGTTGAGCCAGTTCGCGTGTCGGCGCCATGATTACCGCATTGACGGCATCCGGAAGGTGTCCCCCTTTACTTAGTTCGTTGATGATAGGAAGAACATAAGCCGCCGTCTTACCCGTCCCTGTTTGGGCGCAGGAGATGATATCACGTCCTTCCAGCACTGCCGGTATCGTCTGTTCCTGCACCGGCGTCATTTCCTGAAAGCGCATCGCCTCCAACCCCTCCAATATGGCATTTTCCAGCCTCAATTCATCAAATCTCATACTTGCCTTTTACACATTATCTCATCAGTCATCTCTCCCCACATACGTTCTGCCTTGTTTACTCGGACGTTCGGAACCCTACGTCCCTTTACAATTGGCGAAGATAGATATTTTACTCCCCCCCGACCTCATGTTAAGTAAAATACCGAGCTTTACTCCATCCTCGTTCTTTACACGCTCCCCTTGCGAATGTAGCTATGTTCCGATAAATGCCTACTTTTGAACTTGTAAAAAAAACACGATGACAATACCCCCCCCCCTATTAACCAATCTTCACACACCTGCCGTTTGCCATACTTCGGATGAACCCGTTTCATCTTCGCAGAGTTCCTCTTCCGTCCCGCAGGAGGAGATCATTTTTTCGGTAATCATTCCCCATAAAAATATTCCTGACCTGTTACAGCGATGTTTGGATTCCATCCCCCGCAGGAAAGACATTCAGATTATCGTCGTAGATGACGACAGTGACGAAGATAAAGTAGATTTTTCCCGTTTCCCTTGTTTGGACGATGAACATGTTGAGACATACCTGACCAAAGAGAGCAAAGGCGCCGGTTACGCCCGTAATATCGGTTTGACCTATGCCAAAGGAGAATGGCTATTGTTTGCAGACGCCGACGATTTCTTCACGGAAGGCGCTTTTGACCATTTTTTCGCTGCCCGTACCCTCCCTCATGAAATAATCTATTTCAAGTCGGAAAGTTGTTTTTTGGACACTTG
>JAITAD010000069.1 GCA_031284275.1 Tannerellaceae bacterium | reverse complement strand
CGCACTTCCCCCCCTCCTCTTTCCCCCCTCCTCCTTTTCCTCCGTCACCGGTGGCCACGAGGGGGTTGGTCAAGATATTCTTTCTTATGACAATTCTTTGTACCTTTGCGACCGCTTTTGCGACTTTGTTCCTCTCAATAAAGCAAATATAGTATTGTGGCACGAATAGTAGCGCTTGTCGGGCGGCCGAACGTAGGTAAATCGACATTGTTCAACCGTCTTACGGAATCGAAGGCTGCCATCGTGAATGAAGAGTCGGGAACAACGCGGGACCGGCACTATGGCAAGGTACAGTGGGCGGGGGTAGAGTTTTCTCTCATTGATACAGGGGGATGGGTCGAAGCCTCCGATGACGTCTTCGAATCGGAAATCAACAAGCAAGTGGCCCTGGCACTCGAAGAAGCCGACCTACTGGTGATGGTCGTCGACAGCATGACCGGCATTACAGACCTCGACAGCCGTATCGCACGACAATTGCGCCGTTCGACGAAGCCGGTTATCGTTGCCGTAAACAAGACGGATACTTTTGAAAAGCGTGCCGACTCCCATGAGTTCAATGCACTCGGATTGGGCCTTCCCCAGTGTGTTTCCGCCCTGAACGGCACTTTTTCGGGAGACTTGTTGGATGCTGTCGTCGATCGCTTGCCGACCGGGCAAGCTGACGGAGCGGAAGAGCGGACTATTCCGAGGATTGCCATCGTAGGGCGGCCGAACGTCGGGAAGTCCACCTTGCTCAATACCCTGATAGGCGAAGAACGCTCCATCGTCACCGACGTCGCAGGGACAACGCGCGATGCTGTCTATACCCCTTACAACAAGTACGGCTTTAACCTCGAACTCGTCGATACCGCAGGGATTCGCCGTAAGGGCAAAGTGTCCGACAATACCGAACGTTTCTCCGTACTGCGATCGATACGGGCCATAGAAGACAGCGACGTCTGCATACTCATGGGAGAAGGAACCCACGTTCTGATGGATCAGGACATGAAAATACTCTCCCTCATCCAAAAGAACCGAAAAGGACTTATCATTTGTATGAACAAATGGGATTTGATAGAAAACCCCAACGATGAATTGAAACGTTCCTACCTCGATGCCAACAAGTTAAAACTCGGGTCTAACCCCGACGTCCCTTTCGTTTTCATTTCCGCCCTCCGAAAGACACGCATTCACCGCGTATTGGAAGAAGCCGTGCAGGTATACGAAAACATGCGCCGTGTCATTCCTACGCCCCAACTGAACGAACATTTGCGCGCCGTTATCGAGAAAACTCCGCCCCCACAGGTGCGGGGGCAGGAAGTAAAGATCAAATACATCACGCAACTCAGGGAAACGTCCGTCCCCTCGTTCGTCTTCTTCTGCAACAACGAGAACGCCATTAAAGAGAATTATATCCGTTTCCTTGAGCGTCAAATAAGAAAACAATGGAACTTTTCCGGTTCGCCTATTAATATTTTTATACGAAAAAAATGAACGAGTATTTTGCGGAACAAAACGAAAATGAGCGGTTTTCTCCCAATCCTCAGGACGGAGAAACTCCCCCTCGAAAGGTCATCACCCTGCAACATACCTCAGGTTTTGACCGTACCAACAGATTTTCCGCTGTGGGGCCTACGGCGGTACTGCTTCTTTCCACGCCGGATCGTCCCGGTATCATCGCCGCCGTCACCGAGTTCATCACACGTCACGGGGGGAACATCATCTACGTCAATCAGCATGTAGATCCCATAGAGTGTATACTCTTCATGCGCATTGAGTTCGAGACACGTTATCTGAACCTGAATTACGGCGCCATCAGCAGCGCATTCATGTCGGAGGTCACGGGCTACAAGCTCTATTTCATCTTCCGTTTCAACAGTTACCCCGGCCGTATGGCCATCTTCGTTTCCAAGACCTCGCATTGCCTCTACGACCTCCTCGCACATTACGCCGCCAAGGAGTGGAATGTGCGTATACCGCTCATCATCAGCAATCATCCCGACCTCGAAGAGGTTGCTCACCGATTCCACATACCTTTTCATTACATAGCGACGGACGACAAGTCGCAGGAAGAGGTCGAGCAGGAGCAGATGGAGCTTTTGAGAGAGCAAAAGATCAGTCTGGTCGTACTTGCCCGTTACATGCAGATACTCTCCCCGACTTTTACGGATGCTTTCCGCAATAAGATTGTCAATATCCACCACTCTTTCCTCCCCGCCTTCGCAGGCGCCAAGCCTTACCATGCCGCTTATGAACGCGGAGTGAAACTCATCGGCGCCACCAGCCACTACGTCACCGGAGAACTTGATGCCGGCCCCATCATCGAGCAGGACACCGTCAGAGTCACACACCGAGACTCCCTGAACGACCTTATCCACAAAGGCCAGGAATTGGAAAAAGTCGTCCTCTCACGTGCGGTGGAAAAGCTCTTGCAGCACAAAGTCCTCGTCTTCAAAAACAAGACTATCGTCTTCGACTGAGGCTGTCAGACGAACGTTCCATGAACGGAAGGTCGTTACCGTATTGACGTTCTTTGCGGGCCGCATCGAAGCGCAGGAAGATGAACAGCAGTATCGTGAAGCTGCAAAGCGATGAGCCGCCGTAGCTGAAGAACGGCAACGGTATGCCGATAACCGGTGTCAGGCCGAGCGCCATCCCTATGTTGATAAGGATGTGCACGAACAGGATGGCGGCTACGGAATAGCCGTATGAGCGTTTGAAGAGGATAGGCTGTTTTTCGGCCAGATAGAGGATACGCAAAACGAGCCAAAGGTATATCGACAGCAACAGGAAACAACCGATGAAACCCTGCTCCTCGCCGACGGTGCAGAAGATAAAGTCCGTATCCTGTTCGGGAACATATTTGAGTTTGGTCTGCGTCCCGTTGAGGAAACCTTTGCCGACAAACCGGCCCGAGCCGATGGCGATGAGCGACTGGTTCACGTTATATCCTGCCCCCGAAGGATCATCTTCGAGGGCCAGTGAGATGAGGATACGTTTCTGTTGGTGCGGTTCGAGCAGGCCGAAAGCATAATTGACGCACAGGCGGAAGCCCAATGAGGCGATGGAAAAGAGAGCGATGTAGACATATCGCCACGTCCAACGTTTGAAGGAATAGTAGCATAGGGCTATCATCGAAGCGCCGATGCAGACGTAGGCGACGGTGACGAAGTTTACCGGCAGGAAGAGCGAAGCCATCAGACCCGCTCCGACAGACAGCGCCATAATGATCAGCAGCGAGCGGAGAGAGTCGATCCAACGGTCGTAATAGAAGACCACCCCCTGAGTGACGAGCATAGCCAGTGCAGCTATAAGAAGCGCACCCAGAGGCGTGTAGTCGCCGATGACGGCATGTCCGAACTTCAATTCAAGTATCGCATAGATAATGGCGCACAATCCGCCCAACAACACGAAACCCGAAAGCCCTTCGCGATAGAAAACAAAGAAAAAAGCGAGAAAGACGACAGCCGTACCCGCCTCATTCTGGAAAAACATCAGCGCTATGGGGATCGCCAGAACAGCTATCACGATGCCGAAATATTTTACCCGCCCCAAGTCGAAAGCATACTCGCTCATCACTTTCGAGAGCGTCAGCGCCGTGGCAAACTTCGCAAACTCCGCCGGCTGCAAGCGGAGAGGCCCCATGACGAGCCACGAATGTGACCCCTTGATGTCCGGCGCAAAAAAGACCGCCAGCAGCATGAGCAGCATCGAGGCGATATATATGTGGTAGGAAAACACGTCATAAAAGTCGGCCTCCATACTCAGGACGACATACGCCAGGATGAACGATATGGCAATCCAAATGAGTTGCATCCCCGGACGGCCGAAGATGTCGAAGAGGAAAACATGGTCGAAGTCGTAACTCGCCCCGCAGATGGTCAGCCATCCGTAGGCCACCAAAAAGAGGTAGAGAACAAGCGTAGTGCGGTCGAGCGACTTCCACACAGACTTTCTATAAGCCATTGGCAGCGTGCAATTGAATGGTGGAAGTATTTATCATGCGTTCCTCGAGTGCGAGGTCGGAAGGAGGTATCGTCCCCCGCAGATATTTCTGCATCATAAGCCGACCGATAGGCACGCCGAAGTTGGCGCCCCAACCGCCGTTCTCTACGTAGACGGCTATGGCGACGGTCGGATGGTTATGCGGAGCGAAGCCGATGAACGCCGAATGGTCGGCGCCGTGAGGATTTTCGGCAGTCCCCGTCTTCCCACAGATTTCGATATCGGGGATATTGGCGCCGTAGCACGTGCCCGCACGGACGGATAGACGCATACCGGCAGCGATGAGTTCATAGTGTTCGCGGTCGATACCGGTAAAATGTTTGACCGTTTTTTCCGACGGCAGAGCGGCCTCGCCGATGCGGCGGACGACGTGAGGCGTGATGTAGAACCCGCGATTGGCTATCGTGGCGGCAAGGTTGCACATCTGTAACGGGGTAGCCGTGATTTCGCCTTGACCGATAGCGATGGAGATGACCGTACTGGAGGTCCATCGCTCATGATACACGTTGTCGTATACGCGGCTGTTGGGGATATATCCGCGTTTTTCGCCCGGCAGGTCTACTTCGAGGGTGTAGCCGTATCCCATGGCGACCATCAAGTCTTTCCAACGGTCGAAAGCCTCCTGAATGGTCTTATAGCGGTGACGGTTGTCCAGCATGTCGTGAAGACCCCAACAGAAAAAGGAGTTGCACGACGTAGCTACGGCTGGGACGATGCTCAACGGAGAGGCATGACCGTGGCAGGCCGGTTTCCCCCCCGTATACGTGTAACCGCGACTGCATGTGTAGAGGGAACGTTCGTTGATGACGCCCTCTTCGAGGAATATCAGCCCCTGTGCCGGCTTGAAAGTCGACCCCGGCGGGTAGGTGCCCATTATCGACCGGTCGAAGAGCGGTTTGTGAAAGTCACGGGCAAGCACATCGTGATTGCGACCGCGATGACGACCCGTGAGCAGGCGAGGGTCATAGGCCGGAGCGGACACCATGCAGAGGATTTCGCCCGTCGTGGGATCTATCATGACGATGCTGCCCGTCTTGTTGTGCATCAGCTTTTCGCCGTAGGCTTGAAGTTCGATGTCGATGGCCAGGGTGATGTCCTTGCCCGGTACGGCGGCCACGTCGTGATCGCCGTCGGCATATTGCCCTTTGATACGGCCGTGAGCGTCCCGCAGGAGTATCTCCACACCTTTCTCGCCGCGCAGGTCACGCTCGTAGGACAGCTCGACGCCGGCGCGCCCCGAATGGTCGCCCTGCACGTAGTAGTCATCCTCTTCGATGTCGCGTTTGCTGACTTCCCCGACGTTGCCCAGAATGTGGGCGGCACAGGGATATTGGTAGTCGCGCAAAGTACGGTTACGAACATAGAATCCCGGAAACTTGTAGAGTTTCTCCTGAAAAGCGCCGTATTCCTGTACCGACAGTTGCGGCACGAGGACTTGGGGAACATAAGAGGAAAAACCCGGATTCAAACGTTTGTTGGCTACGTCCCTGAACCGCTTGACAAGCCATTCGCGCGAGATACCGAGTGTGGCGCAGAAGTCGGCCGTATCGAAAGGAACGATTTCGCGCCGGATAATCATCACGTCGTACGCCGGCTGGTTGTAGACCAGAAGATGCTCGTTACGGTCATATATCATCCCGCGAGAGGGGTATAGCGTCCGTTTGAGGAAGGCGTTACTGTCAGCCCATGCGCGATAGTCTACATTGAGCACTTGCAGATAAAAAAGCCTGATGATGAAGATGAATGTCACAAAGATGAATGCAGCGCCGATGGCATACTGCCGATGTGCCAGAATCGTTGTCTGTTTCTTCCTGCCCATCTGCTTACAAGGCTTGGATGGTCAGCGGCAACCGTGCCTGAAGGGGCGTCGGCGTACGCAGGGTGCGCAGGGAACGCAGGAAAGCATAATCGGCGCCGGCAAAGTCCTTGACGATAGCCGAACGGAGGCTGCCGACGATCCGTTCGATGCTGACCTGCCAGAAGTCGGTAGAGGATGAGACATCTACCACGCGGTAATCCGTCAGGTCGGCAGCTGACGCTGCGGCAGCGATAGCATCGTCTATCCCCCCAAGGGCATCGACCAGTCCGTTGGCCAGCGCCTGCTCACCCGTCCATATCCGCCCCTGCGCGATGGAATCGACGGCTTCGAGAGACATGGTGCGTCCCTCGGCGCAACGGGAGAGGAAAAGCCGATAACCCCGCTCTACGTAAGCCTGAAGCAAACCCCGTTCATCATCGCGAAAGGGACGGGTGATGTCGCCGAAGTCGGCATAGCGGTGGGTCTTGACGCCGTCGCCGGTGATGCCGGCTTTCTCCAACGTGCCTGCAAGAACGGGTATCTGCGCATAGATGCCGATAGACCCCGTCAGTGTCGCCGGCTCGGCATAGATGCGTTGCGCCGCACAAGCGATGTAATAGCCCCCCGATGCCGCCACACTGCCCATCGAAACGATCACCGGCTTCACCTTAGACAGTTGCGACACCTGATGCCATATCTGTTCCGATACGTAGGAACTCCCACCCGGGGAGTTGATGCGAAAGACCACTGCCTTAACCGCCTCGTCTTCGCGCAAATCGGCCAGGTCGTCGGCAACGGACTCGGTGATGGTCGGCTCTTCGCCGGCGAAGGGTGAGAATCGTTCCTCAGTGATGGTCCCTTCGGCGTAAAGGATGGCTATCTCATTGTCGGAGTTGCCGATGCTTGGAATGGGAAGCGGGACATCGTAAAGGAAGGCTATTTCATTGTCGGAGGCAGTCTTTTTATGTTCGGCGAGGTTGCGCAGGTCGGTCACTTCGACCGTCTCCAACCATGTGCTTTTCTGACCGGCCAACTCCTTGACATAGGCTTCCGCCTCGTCACGATAGGCCAATGCATCCACCAGACCGCCGGACACCGTCTCTTCCTGCGGCGACATCATCACTCCCGCTTCTGCCAGACTGTCTATCTGTGCCGGCGATATCCCTCTGCTCTCTGCTATCCCTGCCGTTATCACATTCCACACCGAGGCGGTATAGGACTCCAACTGCTCTCTGTTGGCGGCGCTCAGCCTGTCCAGGGTATACGACTCGACAGCTCCCTTGTAGGCGCCGACCTTAAACGTTTCCCACTCGATGCCCAGCTTCTCCGAGATACCTTTGTAAAAGAGTGTGTGCATTGACAATCCGCTCAACTCCACCATTCCCTGCGGGTTGAGGAACAGGCGGTCGGCCACCGAGCAGACGAAATAATCTCCTTGGGAATAGATGTCGCCGTAGGCCACCACGAACTTGCCTTTCTCTTTGAACTTTTGCAGGGCGCGACGCAACGCCTGCCTGTCGGCCGTCCCCGTCGACAGTCCTTTAGCCTCAAGGTATATCCCCTGCACCTTCGGATGCTCTCCCGCCTTACGGATTGCCTCCAACAACCCTTTCAGGGAGTTGGACTCCTCTTCGCTCAGCAACGACTCCCAACTGTATGCCGGATCATCGTCCGTCAATGTGCCGCTCAGAGCGATACGCAGCACCGTCCCTTCTTTCGGAACGAACGACTGCCCTTTCCACAGGGCGCTCGCCATACCGCCGACAGCCCCGACGACGATGAATACCAACAGCCAAAACGCCAACAGCGTTCCCAATGCTGCTCCCAATACCACCTTCAAAAATCCCTTCATCACATTCTTTCTACGTTACGGGGCGCCCTTTCGCTTCATTTCTCCCCGCAAAGATAACAAAGCCTCTTCCCGCTCATCACACATCCTCCCAATATTTCCTCCTCTCCTCTCCCCTACCCTATCTCTTCCTCCTTATCCATCTCCTGCCCCCCCCCGTGAGCGTACGCCACTATCTCTTCCTCCTGTCCCTCCTTATCCCCTACCCTATTCTTTTTTCTATGCCCAAGATGTGCATTTGGGGAAAATATAGCGTGTGTTGATTGTTCTTGGAGCTTTTACGGAGACTTATGGGTTAGAGGCCGATGAGGGAGATGGATTTGCCTTTGTGGAGGAGTTGTTGGGAGTAGAGGCGTTCGTGCCAGGTGAGGTCGGGGTGGGGGTGGTAGATGAGGAGCCATCCGCGGGTGAGGGAGAGGGAGTCGAGGTAGTCGGCGAGCTGGTCGAGAGCTTTGCGTGTGAGGGAGTCGAGGGAGTCTTTGCCGGGTCGGCAGGCTTTGACTTCGATGGGGTAACGGTT
>JAITAD010000092.1 GCA_031284275.1 Tannerellaceae bacterium | reverse complement strand
ACGATGTAATATTTTCGCTTTTTTCCGGACATTTGGCACAGTCGATAACCGCCATGAACAGCATCGTTTATTGTGTGACGATGCGAAGAGGCAGTTTGACCAACCGTTTGACACCGGATTTTTTAGTGATGAAATATACCGTATTGCTCCGGTACAATGAGTTTCTGAGAAGACATAACCTTCGACGATACCAGTCGCCATTGGTCGTCTATTATCTCTTGACATCCCCTCGTTATGGAGTCGGCACGTTTTGTAGATGTTTCAAATTGGCATATCGGTACAAAATGAATCCCTTCATGGAGAGAATGTGGCAGATTTCATACTACATTTCTTTCGTACGGGACATGAAACAACGCAGAGGCTATAAGACAAAGGCATAACAGGGTCAGACCTTTACGACAACTCCAACATACGCCTGATAGGCCGTTCCGCCCGGCGGCGTATCCCCTCGTCCACTTGGATTTCAGGCGTCCCGTCGCGCAGGCAACGGTAAAGTTTCTCCATCGTATTGAGGCGCATGAAGCTACACTCGTTGCAGGCGCAGGTACTGTCTTCGGGAGGAGCGGGAATAAAAAGCTTATCAGGGCTATGTTTACGCATGTCATGGATAACCCCGCTTTCCGTAGCCACGATAAACTGTCTGTGCGCCGATTGCCGCGTGTAACCGATCAGCGCCGCCGTTGAGCCGACGAAGTCCGACACCATGATAACCGGCCGTTTACATTCCGGGTGCGTGATGACAGCCGCTTCGGGGTATTGTTTTTTCAGTTCCAGAATCCGCTCTAAGGAGAACTGCTCATGCACATGGCAAGCCCCGTCCCACAGAAGCATCTGCCGTCCCGTTACGCTATTGATATAATTACCGAGGTTACGGTCAGGGCCGAAGATAAGCGGAGTATCCGGAGGGAAATGCTCCACGATACGTTGAGCGTTGGTAGAGGTCACCACCACGTCCGTCAGCGCTTTCACTGCCGCCGACGTATTTACGTAAGAGATAACCGTATGTTCGGGGTGAGCCTTGACGAAAGCCTCGAAGTCCTGAGCCGGGCAACTGTCGGCCAGCGAGCAGCCCGCCTCCGCATCAGGGATAAGCACTTTTTTGTCCGGGCAGAGGATTTTTGCCGTTTCCCCCATAAAATGCACCCCGCAGAGGACGATAACCTCAGCCTCCGTGTTTGCCGCCCACTGAGCCAGAGCGAGGCTGTCGCCCACGCAGTCGGCGATATCTTGGATATCCGCCTGTTGGTAGTAATGCGCCAGGATGACGGCATGTTTCTCCCGTCGGAGGCGGTCGATAGCCCCTTTTACGTCAAAGGCCATTCGTCCCACTCACTGACCCTCGCCCTCCGTCTGTTCTTCCAGTATCTGCAAGGCGCGGTCATAGATGGTCGTATCGTCCAGCACCACGATACCCCCGTCGGGACCCGGCTCGATATGTACCCCGCAATATTTACCATCTTTGAAGTTTTGCCCGCCGAAGTAGTTACGAACCGTTTCCACCGACAGGCCCAGCTCGTCTGCTATACGGTGAGTGCTACCCACCGGCAGACTGTCTTTAAGTTTCCGAAGAGCGTTAAAAGTGATTGTCTTTGTCATCTTATCTTTTGTTTTTCAGGAAGTTAAGAACACACCTCTTTCGGGTGGCTAACGTAGTTACATTCTCGTTATCTACGGCATAAATATACATGCTTTACGGCATATAACGCCCCTAAGGAGCGCAGAGCGGCGTCAGCCACGGGCTGAACAGGAACACGCCGACCATGTTCGCAAGCAGAGCGATGCCCATAGAGCGGCAGCGTGTCGGCGTGTAGAGACGTTGCGGCTGTGGTTGCGGACGGAAGTGTTTGTACAGCATGTAGGACAGATAGCCGAAAAAGATACCCGAAAGCGCACCCGGCACGATATCGGAGATGAAATGCACCCCGAGGTAGATACGCGAGTAAGCCACCAACGCCGCCCACACGTAAACCGTGACGGTCACGAAGGGGTTACGAAGCAACAGCGCGAAGAACGTCGCCAGTCCGAAAGCGTTAGCCGCATGTCCCGAGATGAAGCCGTACAGCCCCCCACGGTAATCGAAGACGGTATGTACCTGATCCATAAAATCAGGGTGGTGTGTAGGGCGAAGCCGCATGAACAACGGTTTGCAGATATGCGAAGAAAACTGGTCGCAAAGCGCCGCCACCAGCGCTATCCCCAACAATACAGGCAACCATTCCCGCCATTTCACCTTGTAGGTTAGCGACACCAACAAGAACACCGCCGCAGGGAGCCATGCTATGCGCCCTGAGAAGAGCCACGCCACACCATCGAGGAACGACGTATGGTTACCGTTGAGCAGCAGGAACAAGTCCCGTTCACAAGTCAGGAGTTCCTCCAACACCTCAGATAATTTCAAAGTCTTTGGACGTCATCCACCCCACGTTACCGTCGGACAGTTCTATCTCGCTCCAGTCCCCCAACGAACTTTTCACCCGCACCTTCGTCCCTTCGTGCAGCACGAAGAGGTCTGTCCCGCTGGCATCCGGCGAACTTTTCACCGTCACCGTTGGAGAGAAGACTATCGCCGAATCACGTCGAAGAAGCTCATTCTTCTGGTTGCGGGCAAAGATATTCGTCACCGCCACCACCACCAGCAACCCTGTGCCCGCATAGAACCCCACCTTTTTCAGTCCCGTCCTGCGGGAGAAGACGAACAGCGCCAGACAGCCCATGAACAGCAGAAAAGCCCCTATACCCCCTTTCGCCCAGGCGTCAGCTTTCCCCGCATCCTGCAAGGCAAGAAACCAACGCACGAGGAAAAACTGCTCTATTGATTCGATACGGTCTACTCCCCGCGCTTTGGCCAGTTGCAAGTTGAATCGGATGTCGGCATCCCCCGGGTCCAGCAGCACCGCCCGTTCGTACTGTAAGATAGCCGGAGCTATCTTCCCCGTCTTGTAGTAAGCGTTCCCCAGATTGTAACGCACATGCGAGGACTCCCCCCACGTCTGCAGCAGCGACTCATATATCTCCGCCGCCCGCTCGAACGCCCCCGATGCGTAGGCCGCTTCGGCCGCCTTTATCTCCTCCTCCTGTGCCGCAGCCGTTGCCGTCCACAACCCCGCTGCCGCCAACCACACGAGCATGTATCTCTTCATCTCTTCACCCTTTTTTCTTCCGAACCGGCGAGTTTTCCATCCTCCTGATAGCATCCGACGCCTGCTCATAGATCTTATCCATCGCATCTGACGCCTCCGAAGGAGCGTAACGAGCGAACTCGCACGTATCCAGCAACGTGAGGAACAGCGCTATCAAGTCCTCCTCCAATTCGCCGGCCGACAGTTCGTCACGCACCATTTCCCGTGTCAGGTTCGCCTGCGGGATACTCAGTTTGTCGCTCAGGTAGCCCCACAGCGCACGCAACACCTCCTCGTAGAACGCCTCCTGTTTACCCGTACGCAGCAGTTGTCCCGCATTTTTCAGTCGTTTCACCGCCGTTTTGTTGGCTCGGCGCGTCCGCGAGAGCGCTATATTGGCATTTTCTTTCACCTGTTTGCGGTAGATAACGAAGAAAGCGGCGAAAAGCAGCATCGGCGCTACGTAGAAAAGGTAATATAGCGGCGACCCGAAGAGAAACTTTTCGGAAGGATAGAATCGGATACCCGTCACTTTGAGGTAGCGGATATCCTGTCCCAGCACCTTCACATTCTCCTTATTCCCAAAGTTCGCCACCATGGGAGACCCCTCCGAGGCGTCCCCCCCCTCGACCGGTTTGACCGACAGATGAAAACTTTCGCTCCTGAGCGTCCTGTATTGTCCCGTTTTGGGGTCAAAATAAGAGAATGCGACGGGAGGGATATCGAACTCCCCGCCGAAGCGCGGGATAGCCGTATATTCTATCGTTTTACTGCCTTGGACGCCCCCGCCCGTTGTACGGATATCCTGCGACACTTTGGCATCAAAGATATCGAAGTCGTTCGGGTACTTCACTTCCGGATTTTTCAGCAAGCGGATATTCCCGTTTCCACTGATTTTCAATTTTATCGTTACCGCCTCGTTCGCTTTCACTTCCGATGCGCTTATTGACGCCGTCATGGTAAAGTCGCCCACTCCGCCGGAGAACCCCTCCGGTTTACCCGCAGGCAGCGGTTTTACATGGATCACTGTCGGCGCCGGTGTGAGGGCGAAGTTCACGTCCCGGTAGGCGTCGAAAAAATCGTCAAAGAAACTGCGGGAGCGGCGTTGGGTCGGTATTTGGACCACCGCCTCGAACTTACCCCCGTCTATGGTCAGTTTCCCTGCCCGTTGCGGAAAGAGCACCGACTGTTTGAGCGTCACCACCTGATAGTTGTGACCGTTATAGTTTTCCAACGTCCACGATTTCTCTTGCGGCAGTTCCACCTCTTGGGACAGAAAACCCTCGAAATCCGGAAAGTCAGCCACCGGCAAGCCACTGATATTATAGTTCCGGCGGTAGAGTTTCAAGGTCGCCACAAACCCCTCCTGTTCGTACACTTCCTGTTTCGACGGTATCAGGCGCATGAAGACGTCATCTTTCGAGAGGCCCGAGCTGCCCCGTCCACCCGACGACCCTCCCCCCCCGTTACCGCCGGATGCAGCGTTAGCCTGTTTATCCGGAGGCAATACCCGCACCGATACCGTGTTGGACGTATAGGTAGCGTTATCCACTTTGGCTGTTGCTGCCGGAAGGGAGAACGTCCCCTCCTTTTTCGCCACCAGCACGTAGGTAAACGTCAGTGACGTCTGCGTAGACATCTTGCCGTTCACGATTTGCGTATTGTACGATGTCGATTGGGAAGGACCCATCAGCACCTCGAAGTCCGGCAAGTTCCCTTGCAGTCGAAAGTCTTTCGCCTCCGTATTCAGCGTATAGGACAACCTGAAATGTTCTCCTGCCACTACCGCTTCCGGCGCCGACGCCCGAAACGTCACCTCCGCCGCACGCATCCCTGTCACTCCGAGAGCAAAGAGCAACACGAAACCCCCTATCAACCGATTTTTTACCATAGGCATACCCTTAAACAGTCTTTTTGTACGCAGACTGTACCTGCGCCGGTTACACACCGCTGAAAGCGGCGAAGCCCCCGTCTATGGGAAGCAGAGCGCCGGTGATGAACGAAGCGGCGTCGGAGCACAGGAACTGCACTGCTCCGTTAAGTTCGCTGATATCCCCGAAACGTTTCATCGGCGTCTTGGCAAGCACTTTGACGCTCCTGTCCGTCAGGCTCCCGTCAGGGTTAATGAGTACGGCGCGGTTTTGGTCACCGATGAAGAAGCCCGGCGCTATGGCGTTCACGCGGATACCGTCGCCATATTTCAGCGCCACCTCCGTTGCCAGCCATTGGGTAAAGTTTGCCACCGCCGATTTTGCCGCCGAGTAACCCGGCACACGCGTTATCGCCGAATAGGACGCCATTGACGATACATTGACGATACACCCCCGTTTCCGATCCGCCATCACCCGTCCGAAGACATAGCTCGGGTAGACCGTCCCGTTGAGGTTCAACTGCGTCACCTTATCCCAGTCCGACAGGCTCATGTCAAAGAAACTCTGTTCCGGCGTCAGCGTCGCACCCGGCATATTCCCGCCGGCGATGTTCAGGAGGATATCTATCGTACCCCATTCCTTTACCGTAGACTCAGCCGCCGCCGTCAGGCTATCCTTATCCAGCACGTTCGCTACCACGCCGATAGCTTCGCCGCCGAGCGACCGCAATTCGGCCACACGAGCATCCAGATGTTCCCGACGGATATCCATCGCCACCACGCGAGCGCCCGACTCCACGAAGCTGCGGGCTATGCTCCCACCCAACACACCTCCGGCCCCCGTGATGACCGCCACACGCCCTGCTATACTGAAATCTGTACCCATTCCAACCATACCTTAATTAGTTCTCACACGAGCTTTACACGCCCCTCTGACGGGACGCGGGACAAAGGTAAGTGGTAATTTTCTACTTTTGCGGCCATGCAAAAAGAAAATCAGTCCGAGGCGCTCGATACCGAAAAAACAGCTTCCCTCCTTGTCCAATATGCTTCACCCGCCATTGTCGGCATGACGGCCGCTTCCCTTTACAACATTGCCGACAGCATCTGTATCGGGCACGGGGTCGGCGCACTTGCCATCTCCGGACTCGCACTCACTTTCCCCATCATGAATCTGGCGGCCGCTTTCGGCTCTTTGGTCGGCGTCGGAGCTTCCGCTTTGTTATCCATCAAGCTTGGGCAGCACGATTACGAGAGCGCCTATCGTACTTTGGGGCAGGAGATCGTCCTCAACGTTTTATCCGGCGTCGTTTTCGGCTTTTTGGGACTGATATTCCTCGACCCGCTGCTCTATTTCTTTGGGGCCGGAGAAGCCACCGTCGGTTATGCCCGCGACTATATGCAAGTCATTTTAGTCGGCAACGCCGTTACCCACGTCTTTTTCGGGCTTAACGCCATCCTGCGATCCTCCGGTTTTCCCCGGCGGGCGATGTACGCCACCCTTTTTTCCGTCGTAGCCAATATCATCCTCAATCCCCTTTTCATTTTCGGTTTCGGATGGGGGATACGCGGAGCCGCCGTCGCCACTATACTCTCCCAGCTCATTGCTTTGGCCTACCAGTGCGTACATTTCTCCGACCGCAAACACCTCGTACATTTCCGGCACGGCATCTACAAGCTACGGCGAGCCATGGTCAGGGAGATACTCGCCATCGGCATGTCACCATTCCTGATGAACCTTTGCAGTTGCCTCATTGTTGTACTCATCAACAGAGGCTTGAAGCAGTACGGCGGAGACCTCGCCATCGGCGCTTACGGAATCGTCAATCGCATGGCTTTACTCTTCGTCATGGTCATTATGGGACTCAATCAAGGCATGCAACCCATCGCAGGATACAATTACGGCGCCGGGCAACTCGGACGAGTCATGGAAGTGACGCGCCTGACCATGATTTGGGCTGTAGGCATCTCCACTACGGGATGGCTTTGTTGCGAGCTGTTTCCGCACGCCATCGCACGTATTTTCACCACCGATGCCGAGCTGACTGACCTTGCCGTCTATGGGCTGCGCCTCACTTTCCTCGTCTTTCCCGTCGTCGGGTACCAGATGGTCACCGGCAACTTTTTCCTCTCCATCGGCATGGCGCGGAAATCCATCTTCCTTTCCCTCACCCGGCAGATGATTTTCCTCGTTCCCCTCCTCTTGCTGCTTCCACGTTGGTTGGGTGCTACGGGCATTTGGGTAAGTATGCCTTTGGCCGACTTCATTGGCGTCTTGGTCGCCGTGCGGATGCTCCGCCTACAGTTCCGGAAGATGAAATAGAAACCCTCCTCCGCTTTCCCGTGGCCCCCCCCCCGCGGGGGGGGGGGCCCCGGCCCGCCCCGCCCACACACCCCCCGGGGGCGCCCCCCC
>JAITAD010000008.1 GCA_031284275.1 Tannerellaceae bacterium | reverse complement strand
GGCCTTCTTTTTGGACGGTTCTTTAACGAAGCGGTCAAGGAAAGAATGGAACTCCAGCTCGGTGAAGAGCTTGCGAAGGGCAACCTCGTCCGCAGGCTGACGTCGGCAGAGATCGGGATCAAAACTTACGGGGACGTCCGTGCGGATGGTTACGAGCAGACGAGAGAAACGTATTTCATCGGAGTTCTGCTGTATCCGGTAACGGAGGACACCTTTGATGCGCGATGTTTGCGTGAGGAGTTGGTCAATGGAGCCGAACTCTGAAAGGAGCCGAACAGCCGTTTTTTCCCCCACTCCGGGGCATCCCGGTATATTATCGACTTTGTCCCCCATCAGGGCGAGCAGGTCTACGATCTGGTCGATACGTTCCACTCCGAACTTTTCGAGCACTTTGGGAACGTCCATGACCTCGTATTCGCCCCCGAAGCGAGGTCGGTACATAAAGATACGGTCGGAGACAAGCTGGGCATAGTCTTTGTCGGGCGTCAGCATGTAGACCTCGAACCCCTGTGAAGCGGCTTGGCTGGCAAGCGTACCGATGACGTCGTCGGCCTCGAAGCCTGTCGCTTCGAACGATGGGATGCGGTAAGCCGCTATAAGTTGTTTGATAATGGGGATGGAGGCATGGATATCTTCGGGCGTCCGGCTTCGTTGCGCTTTGTATTGTCCATAGGCCTCATGGCGGAAGGTTGGACCCGGAGGATCGAATGCTACGGCTATGTGGCTGGGATTTTCTTTGCGGAGAACCTCTTCGAGCGTATTGACGAATCCGAAGACGGCAGAAGTGTTCAACCCGTTCGACGTGATGCGCGGTGCGTTGATAAAGGCGAAGTAAGCGCGATAGATGAGTGAATAGGCGTCGATCAGGAAGAGTTTCATGGCTCTGGTGTCGGTAAGAGGAAGTGAGAGGTGGCAGGCTACGGTACCACGTTACCCGTTATTGTCAGATAAAACGCCCCGGCCGCCCCGTTGCTATACACCGAGATAGTCTTATGGAAAGCCCCCGGACGGTTAAGCGGAGAATAGGTAACCTTTATTTCCCCCTGTCCACCGGGGATAATAGGTTCTTGCGACCATTCAGGCGTCGTGCAGCCGCAACTGGCCGTGACGCGGGTGATGATCATGGGAGCGTCGCCTGCGTTACGGACGATGAAGATGTGGGAAATGTCTCCTCCCTTTTCACTGATGTCGCCGAAGTTGTGAGACGTCGTGTCGGCGGCGATTACAGTCTCCTGCGCACTTATGGAGGCTATGGAACCCGGCGTAGCGCTTACCAGATGCCCTCCCGTTACCTGCGCACTTAGGGAGGCTATGGAAACCGGCGAGAGGAGGGCGGCGAAGAGTACGAAAAACTTTTTCATGACGGTCTTTTTCTTTTATCTTGTTTTAATCGACAAGGCTGTGTGAGAGGATGGCCATCTTGATGGCCGTCACGGCGGCTTCATCTCCCTTGTTACCCAATGATCCGCCGGAGCGTTCCTGCGCCTGTTCCATCGTCGAAGTCGTCAGCACCCCGAAGATAAACGGCAGGCCGAAGAGCAGGTTCAGCTCGGTCATCCCCTGCGTAACGGACGAGCAGACATAATCGAAGTGTGGCGTATCGCCCTGCACCACGCAACCCAACATGATGACGGCGTCCAACTCCCGACTCTCGGCAAGGCGTTTGGCGCCGAACGTCAGCTCAATACTGCCCGGCACGTGCACGACATGGATATTTTCCCGCTGCACCTCATGTTTCTCCAATGTATTACATGCACCCTGCAACAACGCTTCCGTGATGGCTTTGTTCCACTCGGCAACAACGATTCCTATGGACAGTTCCTTGCCCGAAGGGACGCTGTCGAAGTCATAATCCGAGAGGGGCTGATAAGCGGTAGCCATCGTCAATGAGATGAGCGCAACGTAGCGCGTGTGATATATTTTTCGATATCGTCAGCTTCCGGAGAAGTGTAGTATTTCTCTTTGATTGCAGCGTAAGCCTTAGCCGCCTCTTCATATTTCTCGATATGCTCGTAGGCGATGCCTGCTTTTTTCAGGTAGAGGGGGCTGATAAGGTCGTTGTTCGCCTGTCGGGCGGCTTTTTCGAAGAAGCCGATAGCCTTCTCTACCTCACCGAGGTTGGCGTAGCAGTCGCCGATAAGGCCGGTGACAACCGGCGCCGCCATCCGGTCGGAAGCGTCGAATCCTTTGAGATATTTCAGAGCGCCCTCGTAGTCGCCTAAATGGAAGCTGCATATCCCTGCATAAGCTTTTGCGAGATTACCGGAGGCCGTACTGCCGTAATGGTCGGCGATGTATGCCATCCCCTCGAAGTCGGCGCCGTTGCCGTTCAGGGCAAGCGAGAAAGAGTCCTCTTGAAAAAACTGTTCGCCACGGAACAGGGCGACGGCGGCCTGTTGTTCGCGCGGAATCAGGTAGAGATGTTGGATGGCGACGATCAGTGCGATAATGGCGGCTACTCCCCCGACGCCGTATAGGAGTTTACGCGAGTTTTTCTCAATGAAAGCTTCCGACTTGGAAAGCAGGACGTCCACTTCGGGAGTTTTTTGCTGCTGTGTAGCCATAAGTATAGTACCTTGTTAATTTCGACCGACAAAGGTAGTAGTTTTTTTGGTTATTTGATAAGCTCTTGGAAAGGGCTTGCCGGAAGGAGGGAACGGTTACGCAGATTGGCCCCTTGAGGATTGTCGGCCCATGCGTAACGGACGGCGATAGGGTAGGGGACGGCATCGTGGTGTACGATTACCTCATGACCTTCGACCCTTGCCTGAGCGGGGAGGAACCCCCCGTCGACGCCCGCAACGGCGAAGCCGCACAGTGGTTCGATGGGAAGCAGATCATCACTGCCTTCGGCGAAGTGGATGACGAGGCTGCCTTCCGCTCCCCGTTCGCAGGATAGGAAACGAGGGCCTTCGGATACGATATTTTCGCCGTAGACAAGTCGGCGCGCCTGCAAGGCCAGGCGCAGGCCGACGTCCTTCTTGTTCAGCGGATGAATGTCGTTCCACTCCCCGAGGTCTATGGTGACGGCAAGAGCGCTGTGGGGCAGGGTAGAGGCAAGGCGGCGTTGGACATCCCGCAACTCTGCCCAGTCGCTGTGCTGTTGGAGAAGAGAGGGAGGCAGATAGTTCGCCAACTGGACGAAGAAGAACGGCAGGTTGTCGCCGAAAAGCCCACGCCAATCGGATACGAGGGCTTCCATGAGGGCGAAATAGCTGTCGTAACGGCCTGTGTTGGATTCCCCCTGATACCAGAGAATCCCTTTGAACGACAGACCGCCGAGCGGAGCTATCATGGCATTGTACAGCCCTGACGGCTTGTTCTGAAAGGATATACCCCCGGACAAGGGAGGCATCTGGGCGCCCGCACGATATTTCCATGTCCCTTCGAGCGAAATAGCGTCTGCGGGGAAGGACAGTCGGTAAGGTTTGTCCGGAACGAACGACGGAAACCCCCATTGGCTCACCAGACGGACGGCGATGAGGTTGCGCCCCTTGCGAAGTATCCCCGCAGGGACGGCATACCGACGGGGAGGATATTGATAGGATGTCGTCCCCACGCACACCCCATTGACGAAGGCGCTGTCCGCATCGACGATACGCCCCAGAAGGAGCGTTGCCGCCTGCCCCGCTTCTTCGGCGGAAAGATAGACCTCTTTGCGAAACCAGAACACTCCGTTTGAAGGATGCCGACCGTTGCGCCCCCAACTATCATCCGACAGCCGACACGAATCCCATGCCCTGTCATCGTAATCCGGAGCGGACCACCCTTCCTGCAACCCTTGATCCTGTTCGTCGAGCACCGTCGTCCATCGTTGGCCGGGAAGGGCGCTGAGGCGTTGCATCTCGCTCACGAACGCCTCGTCGCGGCAGATCCGCAAGTCGTTCAGCAAGGCAGGAAAATGTGCTAAAGCTTCCTCGCTCATCCACGCTTCCGCAGGAGAGCCGCCTACGCTGGAATTAATGATACCGACGGGAACTTTCGTCTTTTCGTACAGCTCGCGAGCGAAGAAATAGGCTACGGCAGAAAACGACGGCGCCGTTTCGGGACTCAAAGCCTGCCATCGGCAGGGAAGGATATCGGAACATGCCCCCTGAAATTGACAGGCGAGCGGGATTTTGACGTAACGGATATGCGGATTGCTGTAATCCATGATTTCGTTGCCAAAGAGTGGCATGACGCGCGAAACAGGCGTTTCCATGTTCGACTGTCCCGAGCAAAGCCAGACGTCGCCGAAGAGGACGTCACGCACCGTTACAGTGCTGTCCGCCGTCTGTATGGTGAGCGTGTGAGGACCGCCCGCCGGTTGTGGAGGAAGAACTTTTCCCCAGCGTCCTGTGCTGTCCGCCTCGGTTGTATAGGCCGTATCGTCGATTCCTTGGCAACTGATACTCACCTGCTCGTGAGGACTCGCCCATCCCCACACCTTGACGGGTACGTCCCGTTGCAGAATCATCCCGTCGCCGATAAACTGCGACAGGCGCAACCCCTCCCCATTCGCCGTCCCTCCTCCCAACAACATGATGCCCCACCCGATAAGAACCGTTAGTCGCTTCCTCATACCCAACCTTCCTTTTCCAAACTACTCCCCTCAAAGTTAGGCAAGATATTCTTCCCCAATAACAATTGTCATCCCGAAATGGTTGTTGGGGGAAGAATATCTTACCTAATTTTAGAGGGAGAGTAGTGTCGAGTATGGAAACGCCTGTTTCGCGAATCATGCCGCTCTTCGGCAACGAAATCATGGATTAGGCAATCCGCATATCCGATACGTCAAAATACCACCCGTCTATCACTTTCAGGGGGGCATGGTCCGATATCCTTCCCTGCCGATATCCATTATGAATTGCTTTCAATTATTATTACCTTTGCAGGGAGAAACAACATGTAAAGTGAAGCTATGCAATTAGCTAAGATAACAAACGACGGTGTTTTGGAGTACATCTTTCCCACGTTAGCATATGAAAATGCTATCACAGAGGCCTTGCGCTTTCCAGAGCCAACCGAGCATGAGGATATCATAACACAAAATAATTTAGAACATATAATTGTGACAACAGAAGAAACTCCCGAACCAGCTCATGCTCCTGTCGAGAACACTAAGTTCTCCGTACGTAAGATGCTTGGTAAGGTCTTTAAGATATAGTATGGAAAATAAAACAAGAAAGGAGTTAGCTGCTAAGTACTTAGATGTTTTTCTTGGTATATTTAAGTACTCAGCTACGATTGGTGTTTTGTAGCCTATCTACGATGAAAACTTCAGCTATAGAAGATTCTTTGTTGGAATTGGCATTCTCACGGTTCTATATTATAATAACGATATTGTTAAACAAATTTAAAGACTAATGTCATGGATGATAATATTTTAGGTTTACTTACTATACTCGGATTTTTTGTTGCTATTGGTATATTCCTTACTTGGTATTGTCATCCAAGAAAAGAAGAAAAGGAATAAACTTATGCGATTAATTAAAATAACGAATGAGAGGATGATGCAGCGTATTTTAAACACATTATTTTCTGTTCCGATTTTTGTATATGGTGGAGAATGCTCATACGTGAGTATAGGTATTCTCATTTTTTAAGTCTAATGAATTAAGTTAAATAAGATGAGGAAGTTATTTAGTTTGCTATTTTTATTTACTTTATCATTTACTTCTTGTGATGATATTATTGATGAAGAAGACCTAGATAACATTTATGTTCAGGCGAGTTTTGAGGGGTTCTGGGCTTCTGATATATATAGTTCTGAGGAGTCTATAACTTTTCAATCATTTTTAGTTTACGGTCAGGGTTATTTAATAGAAGCTGTTGTGTATAATCTTCCAAATAAAGTACTTGGAGATTATTCTATCTTTCCTGTTAGTATAGAACAAGATGCAATAGTTTATAATGACTTAAGCCTTATAGGAGTGGAGTTTAAGTTTGTTGATAATAATACGTTTATTCTATATGACTGTTATGGTTTTCCTGAGGTAACATACTATAGAATAACTCAAAGTGAGTTTCTAACTGCTGATAATGTAGTTACCGAATTTTATATGCGTGGTGAGATAAATGATTTACCAAGTCGTACAAATTTACTCTTTGACCATGCATTTAACAAAGTAAGAAAGCTTCTCGGTGTTTAAGTTATTTAATAAAACTATTTATGTTACGAAACGTTTTTTTATCTATTTCTATTTCTGAGTGTTGCGTTTGTCCTTCCGTCTTGCAGTAAAGATGATACGGAAGACGATACAGAACGCAATGAAACCGAACAACCTAATCAATCCAAACAATCCATACGTGGATATTGGAAATCGACTTGGGTTGATGGTGAGACTGGTCAATCTCTCATTCTTGCTTTTACTGTTGGTGATTATTTAAGCGAGATTTATTATGATGAGTTGCTTGGTGGTACAGTATTTCACTACACTTATCAGTATTCTACTGCAGGGTCTAAACTACATCTTACAAGACTTTATGATGATAGCGGAGAGCCTTATGAAAACGAATACGAATTCAAGTTTATTGATGCTAACACTCTTCAACTACTGCCAAGCATAGTTAATCATGTTACTTATCAGCGAATAACCAAAGATGAGTTTTACAATCTAACCGGATGGGTTATCGAATAATCACTCGTTTGTTTGTATCTACTTCTACTTCTATTTCTAATAAACATTCTTCGGGAATAGCCGTACGTGAGTATAGCTATTCCATCTTTTGGAAACCAATTATCTTTTCCATAGTTTATATTTGTGCGAGGCCGCGGATGCGTGATGTATCCGCGGCTTTATCCGAGTTAATCTGATAGTAACTTTACTATAACGAGGTTCCCTTGGGAAAGGGAGGCGGAGAGGGAACAGATTGCTTTGCAGATGGGAGGGGGTTGGGGAGGAGTATAAAAAGGAACTCCGGAGGGGGTTAGAGGGGTTCTTCTCTTAATCTGAAATCTTTATGAGTTCAGGTATCGCTCACGGAGATGACGCTTGTGTTCGAAGTCGCGCTCACACTCTTTTAGCCATTCGACGTACTCTTGGTCTTCGCGGTTCTCAAAGCCTCGCAAGCGGGCACGACGATCGGCATCCTTCTTCCACAACCAATGAAAGAAGATGTACAAAACGTACAATACAAACAACCCGAAAAGTGTAAACATGAATGGGGAAGATTAAAAGAATGTGCCATACTTATAGAAATGCTCGCGGCGGAGATACATTTCTTCGTGGGCACGGTCACGGAAACCGCGCCGACGGCTTTTGACGTCCTTACGATGATCGTAATACCAAATGGCGAAGAGTACAAGCAGTTCCATGTGTTACACTTCCTTTTGTGGTACAAAACAAGTAATTTCAAACGAATAAAACAAACACTGGGACAACAAAGAAGTGGGGGCATGGATTGGATGTCTCTCCGGAATTGATAGCCAATCTGAAAGCGACGTCCCCATAAAGGAACTTATGAAGGCGGAAAAGGCTTGCTTGCGGAGCGCGGCAACCGTTTGTTACACGTGAGGGGGTGAAGACGATCCTGCGGAACCATCCTCAACGGCCGACGAGAGGTAAGATACGGCCACGGGTGTATGGGGTAGGAATGGCGGACGGTACTAATATGGGGT
>JAITAD010000073.1 GCA_031284275.1 Tannerellaceae bacterium | reverse complement strand
CCATTGACGAGGACGTGATTCTTGCGGCAGGCCTCGGCGGCAAGCGTTCGGGTTTTGAAAATACGGACAGCCCAAAGCCATTTGTCTATGCGGACTTCACTCATGGTTAGGCGAGAAGGGGCTTATTGTTGTAGAGATTCATGGTCGTTTGTATGCCGGACAGGCAGAAACTGCGGACCATATCAGCAGCTTGTGTCACAAGCGGAGGGAGAGCTTCCGTTTCTTCGGGAGTGAAAGCACCGAGGACATAGTCAAGTTGCCTTCCCTGAGGGAAGTCGTTCCCGATACCGAAACGCAGGCGTGCATAGGTGGAAGTGGCAAGTCTGTCCTGTATGTTTTTAAGCCCGTTGTGTCCTGCATGGCTACCCTGCGGTTTGATGCGAAGCGTACCGAAAGGAAGGGCAAGATCGTCCACGACAACAAGGAGTCGTTCAATCGGCATCTCCTCTTTCTGTAACCAATAACGAATGGCATCACCGCTCAAGTTCATGTAGGTATTCGGTTTGAGCAGGATGAGGCCGGCATTTTTCACCCTAAAACGGGCGATACTGCCGTAACGCTGTGCGGTGAATGAGGCGGCGGCATCCTCAGCCAATCGATTAACGATACGAAAACCGACATTGTGACGGGTTCCGGCATATTCAGCCCCGATATTGCCTAATCCGGCGACAAGGAACTCCATAGCTCAGCAGTAAATAGGGAAAGGGGAGGTATTCTCACGAACACACTCCCCTCCAAACAAACATTAACTTGCCATGAAAATAACAGAAATAACACGTCTTTTCTACTTGGTGGCGGCAGCAGCCTGCGCCCCGCGCGCAGCACGCGTCAGTTGTACGGCGCAGACAACAGCGTTACGGGCATTCATCAACTCCAAGCCTTCGATGTGGATATCGCTCACCTGCATGGACTTACCCAATCCCAAGTGATCCACATTGATGACCAGTTTTTCCGGCAACTTGTCGTAACAAGCCTTTGCTTTGAGTTTACGCATCTGCAAGGTAAGCTTCCCACCGGCTTTCACTCCCTCGGCGTAACCTTCGAGGGCGACGGGCACTTCCATCACGATAGGACGGTCGGGAAATATCTCTTGAAAATCAATGTGCAGCGCCTCGTCTGTGACCGGCTGAAACTGAATGTCTTTCACGACAGCCATCGTCTTTTTCCCCTCAACGGACAACTCCACCAGAAACACTTCCGGCGTGTAAACCAAATTACGAACGGCGTCTATCGAAACGCTCAGGTGAGATACCTTGTCGCCGCCGTAGAGCACGGCAGGGATACTCCTCTCCTTGCGTAGAACTTTCAGCGCCTTTTTTTTCTCGGCGGAAGTATCGGCTATAGTCCTCAGTTTTCCTTCCAATGCGAATGTCTTCATCTGTTGCGGTACGTTTATGTATTACTCAAAAAGAGTTTACTGTTGCCGGACTTCTCACCACATGCGGGTGTGTCACAATCGGGCGCAAAGATAGTATTCCTCCTCTTACCGGCAAACGACTTTACGGATTTCTGTGCCGGTTTTTACCAGATATATGCCGCGAGAGAGGGGGAGACGGACAGCGCCATTCACCTGTACATGCGCCTGTATACGCCCCGTGAGGGTATAGACAGTCACCGGTACGGGTGTTGCACTCTCTACTTGCAGTATACCGCCACTCAAAACCGCCACCTTTATCTCCGGACGGAGAACCGAAACGGCCGCTGTAGGTGGAGTGGGGGAGGGGGCAGCTTCGTGTATGCTGATTTCCATATCTTGCGAAATATTGGAGAGCACGACCTTGTAAGTACCGTCACTTTGCACGGATGACGTTACGGCCTGCCCATTGACGATGACGATAGGGGTTCCTCCCGGCAGATCGATAATAAATGCGTAATCACTGCCGCGTGCGATGGCGAACATAGATGTTTCCGCCGTTATCCTGATGTCCGGATCCGTGACGCTGAAAGAAATAATATGATTGAGTTCTCCAAAATCCACCTCTACTTCGGTATCGTTCGTGAGGTTACGCAGGACAAAACTAATCGTATCTCCTATTGAGGGAAACTCTTCATCGCCTCGAACCCTGATTAGAGGTTGTGCCAACCGATAATATGCCCCTGCCTTGAAAGATATGGTATACTCACCTCCATGAACGATATTCATTTTGTAGCCTCCGTCAATGTCCTTACCGATGTGATTTCCCAATAAGGTAAGTTCGGGTGGGAAGAGGAGAGAGAGAGCAATGTTCGGCTCCTTTACGATATGGATGTGGAAGGTATCGATGTCGGTGATAGGGAAATCGTAGGTATAGGTATACTTACCCCAACTTACGGGTGCAATGAATATCGTTTCGCCGTGCTGCGAAATGGCTTTAACGAGGGGCTGCAGGTCGTCATCCACATCTACGGTGAAGCGTAGGATATCACCGAGGGAGAGATAATAGTCGCCATCGAACTGGGGCAGCAAGTCTACGCTGAGGGTACCGTAAATGTCCTCGGGATCGTCGAAAGTGACTCTGGCGATAGACTTATAACCGACGTAGATGGGAATAACGCGGGTGGTCATTTTGGAGACGAGTACGGAAAAGTAATATTCCTTCTTCGCATGATCCTTTCCGAGGTATACCACCTCTATTCCGTCTGCTTCGGCAAAGACGTCAACATCCTGTACACCTAAGGGATTGAGTACCTTGACGGAGATTTGGAAGTTTCCCGAAACTTGCTGACGGCCGGTGTTCATGATATAGTGGCCTGTTCCGAAAGGAATGAGTTCCAGACCCGGGGATAACTGCACATCAATATCCTGAACACGATACAGATAGGATACTATCCGGACGGAATCCGTATCCTTGGGTACGGTGTAGAAGTAGGTGTAAGTATTTGCAGCGGTGTTACGTTCCTGCGGCTGTAACAGCAAATCGTTGGCGAGTACCTGCGGCGTGGTCTCCGATTTGACTTTGAGTTGAAAGGTTTTTCCGGAAGCCATGTAGGTGACAAGGCAGGTAGAGTCCCCTTCCTCTTCCTCCCAGAGCTGTGACTTGTCTACGTAGAGAGTCCCGTCCTTAGCCGGCTCAAGGACGATACGGCAGACGTCCAAATCCGCCCAAATGGTGTCGTATGCCGGAAGTGGAAAGGCGTAATGGAAAGCGAAACTGTCAGCTTCCACAGCGGAACGGGGCAATTCTTTGCCATCGACCGTATGGACGGAAACGATGCGAGTAGCTCGATATTTCTCTGCGGTCTTCCGAACGGAGAAATTG
The DNA here is from genome assembly GCA_031284275.1 of Tannerellaceae bacterium. The sequence continues at coordinate 26,301 of JAITAD010000073.1, read as the reverse complement.
AAGGGTTTACCGGCATCGACCATTACTTTGCCCGTACCGCCGGGGTAAAAGGAGAGTCCCGGAGAATTGGAAATGAAGACAATCGCGCGTGTGGAGGTTTGTGCGGAGAGTTCCATATTGGCAACACCGGGTATGGCCTCAATGTCAAAGTGGTAAGAGGTGTCGACTTCGGAGAAATAGGAAGAGGTGAAGGTAGTATCGCGTCCGTAAAGTTGTGGCGTAGCAATGTGGAAGCCTTTGTCCATCTTCAAAGCGAGATCAAAAGGCGAGGCAATCACCTCATACACTGTAGTGTTGGGAGCGTCGGCGATGCCGGTTCCTTTAAGAAGAGTGATAGTCCACATGCCGAAGGGTTGCAGCCCCCCCCCTGTACCGTTGGTAACGACGTTATCCATAATGAGGGGAGCGGCGGTTCCGATGGCGATAGAAGTCCCTTCTTCGGTATCGCGGTACAATCCCCCGCCACTACCGGTACCGGAACTTTTGGGGTTATTGATAGCGTAATTGTGCAGGATATAAGTGCTGCCGGCGAAAATAACCCGCCCATCGCCCCCGATGAATATCCCGCCGCCTTTACCGTTACCCAAGCCGACGGTAGCGCAATTGTCCGTGATCTGTACCATGCTGTCCCGTATCGTATAGTTGATACGCAGGTCGGCAAGTCCGGCTCCTTCATCTGCATTGACATAAATACCGCCGCCTGCACCGGATGAGAACCCTCCGGGGTTGCCGACAGCGATGTTCCCCGTTACGATGAGGTGGGATTTTTCCGTTTCTTCAATGTCGAACAACCCGCCCGAAAGGACGGCAATACCTCCGCCCTTACCCGCCCCTGTTCCAACAGTAGCCGTGTTGTGGCGAACGTCAAGTGTGCCGGATACCGTGACCTTTCCGTTTCGATCGTTCACCAATCCGCCCCCCAAGCCTGTCGCTGAGGACAGCTTGTTCCCCACGGCGCAATTGCCGCTGACAACGACCGTGCCCTCTGACTTTGCAATCGTCAGTTGCCCAAGGTTGTATATTCCACCGCCGGAGCCGGCAGCCTGTCCTCGCGAAGCAATGTTATCCATTATGTAAACGTCGCTTTCAAGCGTCAGGGAACTGCTGTCGGCATTGTATATACCTCCGCCGAAACCGATGGCGACATCTGCCCCCGTGTTGTTCCGGACAGTCACATTTTTCAATGTCGTTCGGGCAAATCTGTTGTAGATACCACCCCCTTGCCCACTTTCGATAAGGTAGGAAAGGCTACCGAAATGCACGGTATCTGTGGTGTCGGCCAGCCCACCCTCAACGATCAAGTTCTCGAGATGCACGGAAATGGGCATATCGCCGCGTTCGCCGTGAATGAGAAGTACCCGATTCAGTTCGTTTCCAACCAACCGAACGCCTTCAGCCTTGCCGATGATCGTCAAGTTATGGGTGATATGAAACGAAGCCTTGCTCTTGGGCAGCGTATATTCCCCGCTCGTGAGGATATGGATAGCGTCCCCCGGAAGAACCAATTCCAAAGCCTTGCCGAGAGTTTGCAAAGGTTTGTCATCGGACAAGCCGATGTTACCGTCATTACCGTCGAGGCTGACAAAATATGTGCTCGCATAGGCCGTCCCACAGAAGAAACTGCTCGCAAGAGAGAGTAGCAGGAGTTTTACTTTCATCGCCGTTCGGGTATCCTTGTCCTTATTTGTGGCAAAAGTATCGAAAAGTTTCAGGATGCTTGGTTGCGGCCTCAGCTTTTTTGCGCTGAAAAGTATGCGCAACACTTTTGAGGGCTGTAGGCAGTTGAGGGAAGTGATAGGGGCTGTTTTTCCCTGTCAAAGTCGGGGAGGAGGTCCTCCACCCTCGAAACGACGACGTCCACCAAAGGCATCGTTGACTCCGGCGCCGCCTTTGAATGCGCTGAAACGATAAATGAAATGGCACATGAAGTAGGAACTAAGCGTGTTGTACTCGGCATCCTGAACATAGTTGGCGGTGATACTGCGGGATATGTTACTGCGTTGTTGCAGGATATCATAGACTTTCAGGCGAACGGTGGCCGCATTGCCTTTGAGGAATGATTTGGATGCCGAAGCGTTCCAGAGTACCTCATTCTGTTTGTATCCTTCGGTATAGCCGGAGTTGGCAGACCAATTGACGTCACTTTCGAGTTTGAAATTGGCGGGGAGATAAACGGTGGTGCGTCCACCGATCGAGTAGTTGAAAACTTGCTGGTCGTTCTCTTTTTGCAGCGAATAGGTAGCGCCGTTGTATCGAATATTACCGTTGATACCTAAGTCGAGATAATCGGAACGGAAATCGAATCCGCAAGCTTCCATGAGTTGCAGATTACGGCTAACGTTGGGCTGTTCGCGCGTATCGTCATCGACGATGCTCCCGAGAAAGCCGTTGGCATTGGAATAAGATAGCCATGCCATGTTGTGAAAAGTAAACTTGCGATTCTTAAAAGGAGTGTTAAGCATGAAGCGCAAGTTGGCGCCGTAGTTGCCGTCGACGTTGCGGTAACGGGTGATGCGGTTACCGGAACCATCATTGAGGTTGATGACGTAACTGACGATTTCGTTGATGACGTAATTGGCGTTGGCCATGAGGAAACAAGCGAACTGCGTTTCTTGATTGAAACTCTGCCATCGGATGTTGAGGTTGTTGGCGTAACGCGGGTTGAGGTCGGGATTACCATATTTAACGTTGGTGGGGTCGGTATAGTCCGGCACAGGTTGCATCTGGGCGAGAGTGGGTTGTGAGGTGGTACCGTCGTAATCGATGCGGAGGTTACGGGTACGGTCGAAGTTATAGCGAAACTCTGCCGCCGGCGAAAAGTTGATTACCTGTCGGCCGAGGTCGGAAAAGACCGTATCGCCGAGGAAGTTCTTGCTGCGGCTGTAGGAAGGATCGGCATTGAACCCTATCGTATAGTTATATTTCTCGCGGACGGCTTTGAACCCTACGCTTGCCCGTTGGGTGACGAAGGTGTTGAGGTAATTCTTGCTCTGGGTGGTGTCGAGGGATGTGTAAGCGCCGTCGGTATCAGAGAAGTTGAAGGCGTTCTTGAGCGAGCTTTGTTCCTGATAACGGTAACTGTATGTGGCCTGAAGGAAATTGTTCCTGCCGAGAGGTTCAACCCATGAGAGGAAAAGGCGGTAATTGTGGGAAGTGTTGTCGTAACGGATACGCTGGTCGAGGTCGTAGGTTCTTCCCAAGCGGAGATAGTCGATGTGGGATGTGTTGGCGCCGTTGGAGTAGGAGTCGTTCAGGCCTGCTTGCAGTGAGCCGCTCAGAACACGTCCGGCGGTGTTGAGCTTGCGGCTGAACTCGACACGGAGGGATGCGTTATAACCTTCTCCGGAGGATGTGGAGGATGAACGTCCCCTATTCACAGAGACGCTGTCACCTCCCAACGTTTCGCTGCTGCCCGTTTCGTTGCTCTGTGAACGGCTGTAACCGAAATCGGGACGGAAGATAAGTTGGGTAACACTGTCTGGACGCCAGTCGATGCGCAGATTGACACCGATATTTTCGCTGATGCTATTGAGGGTGTCAGCTTCACTTTCGTAGGAGGAACTATCGGCGGAGAGGATGTTCCGTCGAGAGGTACGGCTTTCCGAAAGGTTGTCGGAGTGGGCATAACGGGCGTTCCCGTTCACTTCGAGGACATTCTTACGCACTACCTTGTTCACGTTCCCACCGATATTGCCCGACGTGGTGATACCGTTTCCTCCGCCGAACCACATCCCCCGCCGGCCACCTCCCATACCGGAAAACATCGTGGAGGCAAGGTCGGAAAAGCCCATATTATTGGTATTGTTGAACCCTCCCATGGCTGTTATCTGGTCATCGCCCACAAATCGGTTCACCATTCCGTTCCCTTCGTAACGGTCTTGACTGCCGTAACCTGCAAAAGCGTTCCCGAACCAGCCTTCTTTCATGCCGGGCTTGACGGAGAGGTTGATAACGGTTTCCTCATCACCGTCGTTAAATCCTGTCATGCGCGCCATATCGCTCAGGCGATCCAGCACCTGCACTTTTTCCACCATATTCGATGGCAGATTCTTTGAGGCTACTTTGGGATCGGCCGAGAAAAACTCTTTCCCGTCTACCATGATTTTCTTCACCTCTTTCCCGTTCACTGTGATAACCCCCTCATCGCTGACCTCCACGCCGGGCATTTTTTTGAGCAGATCTTCGAGTACCGAGCCTTCCGCCACTTTGTAGGAATCGGCGTTGTATTCCGTCGTATCGTTACGTACCACCACCTCGGGAGCTTTCCCCACAACGACAGCCTCGTCCAGGGCAATCGCTCCATCGTCCATCGTTATCGTCCCAACGTTTACCGGATTGGTGCGCCCGCTAATAGTGAGTGTCCGGTAAACAGACTCATAACCTACAAAGCTGATATGCAGCAAATAAGCTCCCCGAGCAATGTTGCGTAACATGAACGTACCGTCGGTTTCACTTGCCACCCCACCCACGAACGAACTGTCCTGCATTTGCAGCAGGCGGACGGTAGCCTGTCCTATCGGTGTGTTTGTTGATGTTTCGACGATACGCCCCGTCACGTTTACCCGTCGTCTGCTGCGCCCTTCTCCCCGTTCCTGTTGTGCCGATATATCCGCCGTGCAAATTGCCGAAAGCAGCGATAATGCCGCTGTCCACTTCAAAATCCCCTTCATCATTTCCCTTTAAGGTGTCAAACAACGGTAAGACCTCTTCTCTCTCACTTGGTTTAATCGGGAACGGCCATTACCTGCCGGCAACGGACGACGCTGAACTTTACGTTTTCCCGAAAAGGAGGCGCAGGGCGTCCTCTACTTTGGATACTTGGTGAAGTTGCAGGGTAGGGGGGGGACTGACGTTTTTGAGATTTCCTGCGGGGATGAGAATACGGGTAAAGCCGAGTTTGTCCGCCTCGCGGAGACGCTGTTCGATGCGCGTCACCGGCCGTATCTCTCCCGATAGTCCCACCTCACCGGCGAAACACGTCGTAGCCCCCACGGGAATGTCCAACGCCGAAGAAAGGATAGCCGCAAGGACAGGCAGGTCGATGGCCGGATCACTCACCCGCAACCCGCCGGCGATGTTGAGAAAAACATCCTTTTGCATCAGCTTGAAGCCTGCGCGTTTCTCCAAAACGGCCAGCAGCATGTTGAGTCGGCGGACGTCGAAGCCGATAGCGCTGCGTTGCGGCGTCCCGTAGACGGCACTACTGACGAGAGCTTGGGTCTCGATGAGGAAAGGGCGTACCCCCTCGATGGCTGCGGCGATGGCGCATCCTGAGAGCGCCCCGTGATTTTGCGTGAGGAGGAGTTCGGAAGGATTAGTCACGGAGCGAAGACCTTGTTGCTGCATCTCGTAGATGCCCAGTTCGGCGGTACTGCCGAAACGATTCTTGATGCTGCGGAGGATACGGTAGAGGTGCTGTCGGTCTCCTTCAAATTGCAGTACCGTATCGACGATATGTTCGAGGATTTTTGGGCCGGCGATACTGCCCTCCTTATTGATGTGCCCGATGAGGAGGACGGGCGTATTGCTCTCTTTGGCGTAACGTAACAGCGCTGCGGCGCTCTCCCGTATTTGGGTGAGACTGCCGGAAGAAGACTCTACGGCCGGATTGTAGACCGTCTGGATGGAGTCGATGATGAGCAGATCCGGCTGCATCTTTTGTGCCTGAGAAAGTATCTGTTCGAGGTTGGTTTCGCAAAAGATAAAACAGTCAGGGGAGACTGCGGGCAGATTGACGATACGTTCGGCGCGCAGTTTGATTTGCCGGCAGCTCTCCTCGCCTGAGACGTAGAGTGTCTTCATCCCTTCGAGAGCGAGTACCGTCTGAAGTACGAGCGTCGATTTGCCGATACCCGGCTCCCCACCGATGAGTACGAGAGACCCTTTGACCAGCCCTCCGCCAAGGACGCGGTTGAACTCGGCATCGCGGAGATCCATGCGCGCTTCATCGTCTGGGACGATATCGTCGAGGCGGGTAGGGGGTGCGACGTCAAGGCCGATGGGTGTGCGGAAACCGGCAATCGGACGGGATAAGGCCTCTTCGGTGATGGTGTTCCACTCGCCGCAGGCAGGGCATTTGCCTGTCCATTTAGGAGTCTCCGCCCCGCAATGGGAGCAGAAAAAGACGGTCTTCGTTTTCATGTTCGGGAGATGTTTTCGGCGGGATATGACTTGCCGTGCGGGCAAAGGTAAGGAGGTAATCATTTCTGTTTCCATAATATGGTTACTTTTGCCGCAATTATTTGTGACGATCCGACTATTATGGAGTTTTCAGCCGGGCAGATTGCCGGTTTCTTGCAAGGGACGGTTCATGGCGACCCTGATGCGAAAGTGAATACTTTCGCTAAGATTGAGGAAGCCCGAAAGGGTTCGCTCTCTTTTCTTGCCAATCCCAAATACGAACACTATATCTACGACACGGAAGCGAGCGTCGTATTGGTGAATAGGGGTTTTGTTCCTTGCCGTCCGATTGGGGCTACGTTGGTGGAGGTGGAGAACGCTTACTCCGCTTTGGCCGTCCTGATGAGTAAGGTGGAGGAGAATCGACCTTGCCGGAAAGGAGTGTCCTCTACGGCCTGCATCGCCCAATCAGCCCACATCGGGAAAAATGTTTACATCGGTGCTTTCGCCTACATCGGTGAGCATACCACCGTAGGGGCGAATTGCCTGATATACCCCCACGCCTGCCTCGGCGATCATGTCAGCGTGGGAGAAGGGACAATCGTCTATCCCCACGTGACGATATACGACGATTGCCTCATCGGGGCGAATTGCGTGTTACATGCCGGCGCCGTGGTCGGTTCCGACGGTTTTGGATTTGCTCCTGAGGGAGATAATTACAACAAGATTCCGCAGACGGGGAACGTCGTTGTGGAAGACGAGGTCGAAATAGGCGCCAACACGACTATCGACCGCGCCGTGATGGGATCAACCGTCATCCGCCGCGGCGTGAAGCTGGATAACCTGATACAGATTGCGCACAATGTCGAAGTAGGGGAGAACACGGTGATGGCGGCACAGGCGGGAATAGCCGGTTCGGTGAAGGTCGGCAAGCATTGTATGCTTGGCGGTCAGGTGGGTGTTTCCGGACACTTGCGCATAGCCGATAATGTGTGCATCGGTGCACAATCGGGTATACTCGGCAACATAAAGGAGGCGGGAACCGTCGTTATGGGTACTCCCTCCCAACCGATCAAGCGCTATATGCGGTCAAGCGCCCTTTTCCGCCGTTTGCCGGAGATGTCCAACGCCTTAAACGAACTGCAACGCGAAGTAGAATCATTGAAAAGACGGATAGAAGAGAAACCATGCGAAAACAAAGAACGTTAGCCTCAGGTTTTTCTCTGCAAGGCAAGGGGTTACATTCCGGATTGGAAATACATATCACATTCCTCCCCGCCCCCGAAAACCACGGTTACAAGATCAAACGCATTGACTTGTCGGAACAACCTGTCATCGAAGCGTTGGCGGAGAACGTGGGCAACACCTTGCGGGGTACGGTATTGGTGAGGAATGAGGTGCAGATCAGTACCGTAGAACATGCGATGGCGGCGCTTTACGCTGCGGAGATAGACAACTGCCTCATTGAGGTGGACGGTCCGGAGTTTCCCATTCTCGACGGTAGCGCAGCTCCATTTTTCGAAAGTATTCAACAGGTCGGCATTGTAGAGCAGGAAGCCGTCAAGGACTACTACATCGTCAAGCAAAGGATCGAAGTCCGTGACGAAGCAACCGGCGCTTCCCTTATTCTGTTACCCGACGAGGAGTTCAGCGTCAATGTCCTCATATCTTTCGATTCGCCCATCCTCGGTAACCAGTTCGCCACTTTGGACAAATTGAGCGATTTCGGTACGGAGATATCCGCCTCACGCACCTTTGTTTTCGTTCGCGAAGTGGAGTCTCTGCTGCAAAACAACCTTATCAAAGGTGGTGACCTTGACAATGCTATTGTCATCTATGATAGGGAAACATCGCAAGAGAAGATAGACGCCCTCTCCGACGCCCTCGGTATCTCCCGTAGGAACTTGAAAGCCTTAGGATATGTCAGCAACAAGCCCTTGCAGTTCGATAACGAACCGGCGCGTCACAAGCTGATTGACGTCATCGGCGATATTGCTCTGATAGGCAAACCGATACATGGACGTATCATCGCTACCCGCCCCGGACACAAGATCAACAACCAACTCGCACGGGCTGTCCGAAAAGAGATAAAGTTGAACGAGGTACAGTCACCGTTGTACAAGCCGGACACCCCTCCTCTGATGGACATCAACCGCATCCGCGAACTGCTTCCCCACCGTTACCCTTTCCTGTTGGTGGATAAGATCATCGAACTGGAAAGTTCCTATATCGTTGGCGTTAAGAATATAACGGCCAACGAGCCTTTCTTCGTCGGGCACTTTCCGCAGGAGCCGGTCATGCCCGGGGTGTTGCAGGTGGAAGCGATGGCGCAGACAGGAGGGTTGTTGGTACTCAACTCTGTGGATGAGCCGGAGCGTTACTCTACCTACTTCATGAAGATAGACGGAGTGAAGTTTCGCCGTAAAGTAGTCCCCGGCGATACGTTGCTTTTGCACATCGCCATGGTGAGTCCCATCCGCCGAGGTATCGCCACGATGAAAGGACGTGTTTTCGTCGGAGAAAAGCTGGCCAGCGAGGCTGAGTTTATGGCACAGATAATCAAGAATAAATAACGCCCTATCATTTAGAGACGGGCATAGACTGCCGGAAGAACAAGCAGAGCTATATGGAATCCATAATGAATATATCCCCCTTGGCATGTGTCCATCCGGAAGCGAAAATCGGTCGAAACGTAACGATAGACCCTTTTGTGATGGTGGAAAAAGACGTTGTAATCGGCGACGATTGCCGCATTTTCTCCCATGCCGTCATCCTTGACGGTGCGCGCATAGGCGACAGATGCAAAATCTTCCCCGGAGCTGTCATAGCCGGCATCCCGCAAGACTTGAAGTTTGCCGGAGAACAGACCACCGCCGAGATAGGTGACGATACCACCGTTCGCGAATGCGCTACCATCAACCGCGGTACACGCGCCAAAGGCCGTACAGTCGTGGGTAAACACTGCCTCATCATGGCTTACTCCCACGTTGCCCATGACTGTGTCCTCAAAGAACATATCATCATCGGTAATGCCACCCAATTGGCCGGCGAAGTGGAGATTGATGACTATGCCATCATCAGCGGCGGTACGTTAGTACATCAGTTTACGCATATATCCAAGCACGTGATGATACAGGGCGGCTCCCGCGTGAGCAAAGACGTTCCTCCATATACCCTCATTGGGCGCGAACCCATAGTCTATTGCGGAATCAATATCGTCGGCCTTCGCCGGCGCGGCTTTACCAATGCGCAGGTTTTCCTCATTCAGGACATCTACCGAACCCTCTACACCAGAGGCTTGAACAACACCGAAGCCCTCAAATGTATTGAAATCGAATGTCCACCCTCTGAGGAACGTGACCTTGTGCTTAATTTTATTCGCAGTTCGCAGCGAGGAATCGTACGCGGAGCCATCGACTGATACCCGCGGCGTTTGGGGTTGCATAAAACAGGAAATATCATGGGATTTAATGAATTGATGACACGGTTTTTCGGTAACAAGTCGCAACGCGACTTACGAGAAATAACCCCTTACGTAGACAAAATACAGGCCGTCTATCCCACTATCGCAGCTCTGGACAATGACGCCCTGCGTGCCAAAACCGATGAGATAAGGCAGCAAATACGCGACTACATATCCGAAGAACATGCCGAGATAGAACGTTTGCGGACGAAGATAGAAGAAAAGGAACTGGAAGAACGCGAAGCCGTCTGGACGGAGATTGACAGGATAGAGAAACAAATCACCGAGAAACTGGAAACAGTTCTCGACGAAGTCCTGCCCGAAGTCTTCGCCATCGTCAAAGATACCGCCCGCCGCTTCAAGGAGAATGAAGAAACGATCGTTACCGCCAACGATTTCGACCGAGACCTTGCCGCCCGCCACGATTTTGTCCGCATAGAGGGAGACAACGCTGTTTATCTGAACCGTTGGCTTGCCGGCGGTAATGAGATCGTCTGGGATATGGTACATTACGACGTTCAACTCTTCGGTGGAGTCGTCCTGCACAAAGGGAAGATTGCCGAGATGGCTACCGGTGAAGGTAAGACGCTTGTCGCAACGTTGCCCGTTTTCCTCAATGCGCTTACGGGAAAGGGTGTGCATGTGGTGACGGTGAACGACTACCTCTCCAAACGTGACTCCGAATGGATGGGGCCGCTCTATATGTTTCACGGCCTTTCGGTAGATTGTATCGACAAGCATCAGCCGAACTCCGACCGCCGTCGGTCAGCTTATCATGCCGACATCACCTTTGGTACCAACAACGAGTTCGGCTTCGACTATTTGCGTGACAACATGGCGGGTAACCCCGCCGATCTCGTGCAGCGCCCGCACAACTATGCCATCGTCGATGAGGTGGACTCCGTCCTTATTGACGATGCCCGTACGCCGCTTATCATATCCGGTCCCGTCGCCCGCGGCGAAGACCAGCTTTTCGAGCAGTTCCGTCCCAATGTCGAGAATGTCGTCGCTGCTCAAAAAAATCTCACCTCCAAGTTGCTTGTCGAGGCTAAACAGAAGATTTCGAGCGACGACCCGAAGACTGCCGAAGAAGGTGCTCTTCTGCTTTACCGCTCTTTCAAAGGTTACCCGCGCAATAAGGCCCTCATCAAGTTTCTCAGCGAGCCGGGTATCAAGACGCAGATGCTCAAGACAGAGTCCCGTTACATGGAACAGAACATGCGGGAGATGTACATCGTTACCGATGAACTCTATTTTGTCATAGACGAGAAGAACAATACCATCGAATTGACGGATAAGGGTATAGACCTGCTCACCGGTAAGTCTGACGACCCCCAGTTCTTCGTCCTACCCGACATTGCATCCGAACTTTCCCAGCTCGATAACGTCGCTGACATCGAAGAAAGACAGCTCCGCAAGGACGAACTGCTTGCCAATTACTCTGTCAAAAGCGAGCGTGTCCATACTATCAACCAGCTACTCAAAGCTTATACCCTCTTCGAGCGAGATGACGAATACGTTGTTATTGACAACAAGGTCATGATTGTCGATGAGCAGACAGGCCGTATTATGGAAGGCCGTCGTTATTCCGACGGTCTTCATCAGGCCATCGAAGCTAAGGAACGTGTCAAGATAGAAGCCGCTACGCAGACCTTCGCTACCATCACGCTGCAAAACTACTTCCGCATGTACCACAAACTTGCCGGTATGACCGGTACGGCTGAGACGGAAGCCGGTGAGTTGTGGAATATCTACAAGCTTGATGTCGTTATTATCCCGACGAACCGCCCCATTATTCGTCAGGATATGAATGATCGTATCTACAAGACCAAGCGGGAGAAGTATAACGCCGTTATTGAGGAAATCAGCAAGATGATCAATGCCGGTCGTTCCGTCCTTGTCGGCACCACATCCGTCGAGATATCCGAATTACTCAGCCGTATGCTCAGCCTGCGGAATATTCCTCACAACGTGCTCAATGCCAAGCTGCACCAACGCGAAGCCGACATCGTCGCTCAGGCGGGGCAGCGCGGCACCGTTACCATCGCTACCAACATGGCCGGACGCGGTACTGACATCAAACTGTCCCCCGAAGTGCGTGAAGCGGGAGGTCTTGCCATCATCGGTACCGAACGCCATGAAAGTCGGCGCGTAGACCGACAGTTACGCGGACGTTCCGGACGACAGGGAGACCCGGGATCTTCCGTTTTCTTCGTTTCCCTTGAAGATGACCTCATGCGCCTCTTCGCCTCTGAACGTATTGCAGGCCTTATGGACCGCATGGGTTTTGAAGAAGGGGAAGTCCTTGAACACAAGTTGCTCAGCAAATCCGTCGAACGGGCGCAGAAGAAAGTGGAAGAAAACAACTTCGGTGTCCGTAAGCGTTTGCTCGAATATGACGACGTCATGAACTCTCAACGTAACGTCATCTACACCCGCCGCCGGCACGCACTTATGGGTGAACGTATCGGGTTGGACGTGGTCAATACCCTCTACGATGCGAGCGATTCTCTCATGCAAAGCTACGTCGACCTGCAAGACTACGAAAACTTTACCCTCGAAGTCTTCCGCACCTTTGCCATGGAAGCTCCTTTCACCGCCGACGAATTAAAAAATCTCCGCTCGCAGGATGCCACCACCCGTCTCTTCGATGAGGTGCTTGCGCAGTTCAAACGGCGCATGGAGCGTATCCGCGAGGTGGCTACGCCTGTCATCAAACAGGTCTATGAAACGCAGGGCGCTACTTATCAGAATATCATTATACCGCTTACCGACGGCAAGCGTATTTACAATATTCCCTGTAACCTCAGCGAAGCTTATCACTCCGACGGAAAAGCCATCACCAAAGCTTTTCAGAAAGCCATTATCCTGCATACCATTGACGACGCATGGCGTGAACACCTCCGCGAGATGGACGAACTCCGTCACTCCGTTCAAAATGCCGGTTATGAGAATAAGGATCCGCTCCTGATATATAAGTTGGAGTCCTACACGCTTTTCAAAACCATGGTGGATACGATGAACAGGAAAAACATCAATATCCTCATGCGTGCACAGATACAGCAGCGAGATCCGTCAGCCGATGATCTCCGCCGTCAGCCGCCCCCCTTACGTCAGGCAGCCCCCGAACGTCGTCCCGACCTCAACCGTTACCGTACGGAAAAAGCCGAATATGGTCGCCCCGTTTCCGGTGGGCGTCCGCAACTCCCTCCCGTTCCTGCTCCTCCTCAACCGATACATGCCGAGAAAAAGGTAGGTCGTAATGACCCCTGTCCCTGTGGAAGCGGAAAGAAATATAAGGCTTGTCACGGCCGAGACAGCCAATAAAACGGGGTGTCAGGGTAAGGGCATGTAGTAACGGGGAGAATGTGCCGGCAGCAAGTCGGGGTGAAATATCCCGATGAAGTCTGCCAACAACATATCAGGGTGCAGAGGCGTTTCTTCGTAATATGGGCGCAACCCTGTGTGGCAGGCGAACACTTGTCGTTTCTTGAAAGCGTCAAACAACGGATAGGAAGGGTGTTCATCTTCCAGAGAGGCGTAGGTCAGCGGCTCTTCCCTATTGTATTTGATGAGCCAGAAGTCGGCATCGATAGCTTCGTCCAATACCGTTTCCGCCGAGAGCGGCAACGCCTCTGTTCCCTCCCTATTCCCGAAAACATACTCCGCCCCTGCATCCTGAAAGAGGCAGGCCATATACCCTCCTGCCGGCGAGACCCACCACGTCCCTCCGTAAGGTAACTCTGCAAAGACGCGCGGACGATGTTCTACCTCTTTTACCCGTTCTGACAGCGCCTCGTACCGTTCTGCCGTCTTCTCGAATACATCCTTCGCTTCCTCTTCTTTATCCAACAGCAAACCGAAGAACAGCAACCACTCTACCCTTCCCAACGGATGCGCTTCCATATAGTCGGCACACTCGATGATAGGGATACCTGTTTTTTCCACCTGCCCGTACCCTCCGTTCTGAAACGGCGAAGCAATGACGGCTTCCGCTTCCAAAGCCAACATCTGTTCTATGTTGGGCGAGGCCGACATTCCCAGATCGGCCACCGTTCCCGATAGCAATCCTTGCCGTATAGCTGCCAAGCCCATGTATTCCCCTTCGCACACCCCGATAATCGCTCCGATTTCTCCCAAGGCGTCTATCATCCCTGCGTGCACCGACGAGTAAACGACTATCCTGCGCAAGGGTATCTTCAATATTGTCCCCTCCGGCAATTCCTTCGTTTGGTCGGTTTCTTCATCTCGCTTCACAAGCACATACCTTTGCAGTGTTCCGCCATTCCAAGGGTCATGGACTTCTACTACCGTGTAACCGTTCTCCTTTTCTACCTGCAACCCGCACGCATAGCTGAAAGGGTGTTCGCCATCTTCATGCTTCTCGGCAACTTTTCCTCCGCAGGCCGACAATACCAATATCACGGCCAATGCGAGAAATACCTTAGCCATACGCCAAAGCGCCGGTTCGCCGGAAGGAGAAGAAGATGGTACGTCAATCAGTCGCTGATTGGAACTGCCCACGAAAAGAAGAGACTCGTCGCTGAGGTCTTTTTCGTAGGTGCCGTCCACGAGCACATCGAGAAAGGGAAGTATCTGCGACAAGCGAGGTGAAGCTACCACCTCTTCGTAGCGAAAACCGGTATAGCACCATATCGTCTTGTGCGTTTCCCGTTTGATGCGGCGGGCAAGTTCCGTAAAACTTTCGACTTGATACAGCGGGTCTCCACCACTGAAAGTGACGTTCGCAAACTCTGCTGCCTTAATCCGATTAAGGATATCGTCAATAGAATAGGGACGGCCGTTGGATTGTTCCCACGAATGCGGATTGTGGCAGCCGCTGCATTGATGGCCGCAACCTGAGGCATACAAAGCTGTCCGAAATCCGGGACCATCTACCGTCGTATCTTCTACGATGTCCAGTAACATCAGTTCTTTCACCGCATCTTCGTATTAGATCAATAGCTATGGGTCACCCTGTCGTTGAGTTCGGCCAACTTGGCGCTGTTCCATCGGTCGGTAGTCCCGACGAGGTAACCGGTGATTCGCTGTAAGCGGTCAATGCGCTGACTTCCGCAGCGAGGACACTCCACCATTTGCGAAGAAGCATTCTCGTAGCCGCAATCTACACACCGGTTACGGTTATGATTGACCGAAGCGTAACCCATGTCGTATCTGTCCATCAGATCGACTACGGTCAGAATAGCCTCGGGGTTGTGTGTGGCGTCACCATCTATTTCTACGTAAAAGATGTGTCCCCCTCGCGTCAGTTCATGGTAAGGCGCTTCAATGCGCGCTTTGTGGTGAGCGCTGCATTTGTAGTACACGGGGACGTGATTGGAGTTGGTATAGTAATCTCTGTCGGTGACACCCTCAATGCGGCCAAAAAGTTTCTGGTCGATACGCGTAAAGCGGCCGGCAAGCCCCTCGGCAGGAGTGGCCAGGACACTGTAATTGTGTTGGTATTGGTCACAATATCCCAATACCTTGTCCCGCATCCGCGTGACGATTCGCAACCCCAATTCTTGTGCTTCGGTACTCTCGCCGTGGTGTTTCCCCGTCAGGGCAACCAAAGCTTCGGCCAACCCGATAAACCCGATGGCCAACGTGCCCTGATTGACTACGTTTTCTATTATATCGTCGGGCTTCAAGCCTTCGCTACCTTCCCACAAGACAGACATCAACAGCGGGAACTGCTTGGCCAAAGCTGTCTGCTGAAACTTTAGCCGTCGATGCAGTTGCAAAGCTGCGAGGTCAAGGATTTCGTCCAACTTGGCAAAGAATGCCGACTCTTGAGCATCGCCGTTGCCTGCTCGTCGGCTCTCTATGGCGATACGGACGAGGTTGATGGTTGAAAAGGAGAGATTACCTCTTCCTATTGATGTCTTTTTCCCGAATCGGTTCTCGAAAACGCGTGTACGACAGCCCATCGTCGCCACCTCATGTTCAAAACGGCGAGGGTCGTCGGGATGCCAATCCCCATCTTGATTGTAAGTGGCGTCAAGGTTCAGGAAGTTGGGAAAGAAACGGCGGGCGCTCACCTTGCAGGCCAACCGATAGAGGTCGTAATTCCTGTCTTCCGGCAAATAGTTCACCCCTCGCTTCTTCTTCCATATCTGAATGGGAAAGATGGCCGTCACACCTGTTCCAACCCCTCGCTCCGTACTCAACAAAAGCTCTCGAATCACGCAACGCCCTTCGGCAGAGGTATCTGTCCCGTAGTTAATTGAGCTGAAGACGACTTGGTTACCACCACGCGAGTGGATGGTGTTCATGTTATGGATGAATGCCTCCATAGCCTGATGTACGCGCGAAACTGTACGGTTAATAGCCTGCTGAACGGCACGTTTCTCACCGGTCAATCCTTCAAGGGACTTTGTCACAAAGTCTTCCAATGGCTTGTCTTTGAGGTGCATGTAGTCTTCCCCCGTGAATTGGGAGAGGGTACGAAGTTCTTCGGCAAAGCTGCTCCGCACATAGGGCGCCATATAGAAATCGAAAGCGGGGATAGACTGCCCTCCATGCATCTCGTTCTGCGCCGTTTCGAGGGATATACAGGCCAACATACTTGCCGTCTCGATACGCTTGGCGGGGCGCGATTCGCCGTGTCCGGCACAGAACCCGCCACCCAATACCTTGTCCAACGGATGCTGTACGCAAGTTAAGCTCTTGGTCGGATAGTAATCCTTGTCATGGATATGCAGATAATTCATGTGGACGGCTTCTTTTACACGCGGGTCCAACAGGTAGTCGTCCACGAAAGGCTTCGTCGTCTCGCTTGCGAACTTCATCATCATGCCTGCCGGTGTGTCGGCGTTCATGTTGGCATTCTCCCGCGTGATATCGTTAGATTTTGCGTTGATGATTTCGAGGAAGACGTCCCTTGTTTTGGCTTTCCGTGCGATGCTGCGCTTGTCTCGATAGGCGATGTATTTCTGAGCCACCTCCTTGCGCGGGCTGCTCATCAGCTCCAACTCAACGAGGTCCTGTATCTCTTCCACCGTCATCTGTTCCTTGCCGGTGACGCCGATGCGATCGGCTATTTGTCTGACCAGCGAAGTATCTTCCCCCATGGGCGTCTGTAACATGGCGCGACGGATGGCGGCCATGATTTTCTCTTCGTTGAAGCCGACTACGCGTCCGTCTCTCTTTACTACCGTCTGTATCATAATCCTTTTGTTCCCTTTTCAGTCCGTGTCCAATGACTGATCAAATTGCCTGCGAAGATAAGGGTTACCCATACATGTTCATCTGTATTTGGTCAGTTCTCGCACTTTTGTAACCGGAAAGTTTTCCAAAATAAATATATAATAAATTGTTAATCATGATATTATTATTTTTCGTTTGTCCAAAAGTTTCCCAAAAAGGACAACACTGATTTCATCCGGATTCTACTTTTCAACACACTTCACTTTCCGGATAACAACTTCCGGACGCCTCTTTTCAAGGTTCGTAGAGTGTTAAGCTTTCCTGATGTTGCAAACGATAAAGCTTTTACATTTGCGACTTTTCGGAGACCTCGCATGAGGCAGGAGAAGACAGGATTCAGCAGGTAAGTCGATGAGGAAAGGGATTGTATTGGGATTCAAGCCGAAGTTGTGGAGTGCATTGAAGGATTACTCCTCAGAGAAATTTACGGCAGATTTGATGGCGGGCATCATCGTGGGGATAGTAGCCCTGCCCTTGGCCATTGCCTTTGGGATTGCTTCGGGTGTGAGTCCGGAGAAAGGCTTGGTGACGGCCATTATCGGAGGATTTATCGTTTCGCTTCTGGGAGGCAGTTCCATTCAGATTGGCGGGCCGACGGGCGCTTTCATCGTAATCGTTTACGGGATTATCCAAAAGTTCGGAGTCGAAGGATTGGCGATAGCTACGGTTCTGGCCGGCGTGATGCTGTTCCTGATGGGTGTTCTCAGGTTGGGGACGGTCATCAAGTTTATCCCCTATCCTGTCGTTGTGGGTTTCACCAGCGGGATAGCGCTGACGATTTTTACGACCCAGATGAAAGACCTTTTCGGCCTCTCACTTGATGTCGTACCTGCAGAGTTCCTTTCCAAATGGGCTGCTTACGTCGAAGTGGCGCATACCGTCCAATGGCCTTCATTGCTTATAGGGCTTGCCGCCATCCTGATTATCGTGTGTATACCTCGCTTGACGCATAAAATTCCCGGATCGCTCATCGCCATCATCGTCACTACGCTCGCCGTCTGGCTGCTACGGCAGTATGCCGGTGTCACTTCCATCGAGACCATCGGCGATCGTTTCACCATTCAGGCTGCCTTGCCCCTTCCCGAGCCGTTACATTTTAACCTGCAAACCATCAACCTGTTGCTTCCGTCAGCTTTCACAATAGCCATGTTGGGAGCGATAGAGTCGCTGCTCTCGGCGACGGTGGCTGATGGCGTCACCGGCGACCAACACGACTCCAACACCGAACTCATTGCGCAAGGGGCGGCCAATATCGTCGTCCCACTCTTTGGAGGCATACCCGTTACCGGCGCCATTGCGCGTACCATGACCAATATCAATAACGGTGGGCGGACGCCTGTCGCCGGTATTATCCATGCGGCCGTGCTGCTACTCATCCTGCTCTTTCTGGGGCCGTTGACGTGTCACATCCCCATGGCCTGCCTCGCAGGTGTCCTTATCATCGTATCTTATAATATGAGTGAGTGGCGCACGTTTCGCTCTCTGTTGAAAAATCCGAAAGGGGATGTGGCCGTCCTGCTCACGACGTTTTTTCTGACGGTTATCTTCGACCTGACTATCGCCATTGAGATAGGCTTGCTCATTGCGATGCTCATTTTCATGCGACGTGTCACCGAATCGACGGGTATATCTGTTTCGCGCGATACCATTCGCTTGTCGGATAGACCCGAATGGCCGTCGGCAGAGGAGGAAAATCTCATTATCCCCAAACAGGTCGAGGTTTACGAGATTGACGGCCCATTCTTTTTTGGTATCGCCAGCAAGTTCGACAGTATCATGAAAACCATCGGCCCTAAGCCTCTCGTGAGGATCATCCGTATGCGTAAGGTTCCTTTTATGGATTCTACGGGGCTACACAATTTGGAGAGTCTGCTCCGCCTTTCTCAAACCGAACATACCCACGTCGTCCTCTCCGGTGTCAATGAGAAAGTTCGCCACCTTCTCCTCGCCTCAGGCCTCGACAAAAAGATAGGCATCAACAACATATGCAGCGACATCAACCAAGCCCTCGTCCGCACTCAGGAAATACTTGCGGAACCTCGGCCGTAGAAAGTTTGGGCGATGATGCGGGGGTAGTGGACGTGTTCGAGGGCGTGGATACGGGTGGCAAGCGTGTCGGGGGTGTCGTCCGGCAAAACGGGGCAGGTGGCTTGGAAAAGGATGTCGCCTTCATCGTAATGCTCGTTGATGAAATGGATGGTGATGCCGGATTGGCGCTCTCCGGCAGCCAGAACAGCCTCATGGACGTGGTGTCCATACATGCCTTTTCCGCCGAAACGGGGCAACAGGGCGGGGTGGATGTTAAGGATGCGATTGGGGAAAGCATCAAGCAAGGGGGCGGTTATCTTGTTCATGAAACCTGCCAGAACAATAAAGGACACCTCGTATTCGTTCAATGCGTGAAGAATGTCTATCCCTTCGGCGAAGGCGCTGTTGCTAAAGACCCGAGCGGGGACGGACAGTCGTTTTGCTCGTTCGAGTACTCCGGCGCGCGGATTGTTGGACAGGATAACAGCCGGTCTTGGCGGCAGTAGAGGTGAAAGGCCATCGGAGGAGGCTTGGGAGAAAGTTTGTATAATGTTCTCTGCATTAGAGCCTGAGCCGGAAGCGAAGATGGCCAGATTGTCCCGCCGATGATTTTTTGAAGTCATAAACTTGTTAGATAACATAATTTCTTTTCCTTTGTCGCCGCATGTCGCCGAAGTGCGCAAAGGTAGTGAATGGACTTGTGTAGTTAAGTATTAATCTAAAAGTCTTTAAAGTTATGTCTGAAATTGCATCAAGGGTAAAAGCTATCATCGTGGACAAGCTGCGCGTTGAAGAAACAGAAGTGACGAACGAGGCAAACTTTGCGAACGATCTTGGGGCGGACTCCCTTGACACCGTAGAGTTAATCATGGAGTTTGAGAAAGAGTTTGGTATCACCATCCCCGATGACCAGACAGAAAGTATTACTACCGTTGGCGATGCCATTGCCTACATTGAGGAGAAGTTGAAGTAATTGCTTCCTGCCGAGGACAATGGAACTAAAAAGAGTAGTAGTAACAGGACTCGGCGCCATAACCCCCCTGGGCAATACGCTTACGGAAACCTGGGAGGGTTTGCTTTTGGGGAAAAGCGGGGCGGGTCCTGTTACGCAATTCGACGCTTCCCTGTTCAAGACACAGTTTGCCTGCGAAGTGAAGGGTTTTGACCCTTTGGAGTTGATGGACAGAAAAGAAGCCAGGAAGTGTGACCGTTACAGCTTGTTGGCCTTGAAAGCGGCCAAAGAAGCTGTTGCTGATTCGGGACTGATTCTCGAAACAGAGAACTTGGACAAGATAGGGGTCATCTTCGCCGCCGGTATTGGTGGTATCAAGAGTTTCGAGGAAGAGACGATGGCGTATGACAAGGAACGCGGCCCTCGTTTCGGTCCGTTTTTCATTCCGAAGATCATCGCTGACATCGCCGCCGGACACATTTCCATGATGTACGGTTTTCGCGGTCCCAACTTCGCAACCGTTTCGGCTTGCGCATCTTCCACCACCGCTGTCGCCGATGCGTTTGACCACATCCGTTTAGGGAAGGCCAACGTTATCGTAACAGGGGGTGCGGAAGCTACCGTATCTGCCGTAGGAATGGGCGGATTCAACGCCATGAATGCTTTGTCTACGCGAAACGACTCGCCGGAAACGGCTTCTCGCCCGTTTAGCGCCAGCCGCGATGGCTTTGTCTTAGGAGAAGGTTCAGGTTGTCTGGTGTTGGAAGAATTAGGGCACGCTCTGGCACGCGGTGCACGTATTTACGCCGAAGTGGTAGGGTCGGGTGCATCAGCAGACGCTTATCATCTGACGGCTTCCCATCCCGAAGGTCTCGGAGCGAAGCTGGTGATGCGTAACGCCTTGGAGGATGCGGGGATGCGCCCCGAAGATGTAGATTACATCAACGTGCATGGTACATCGACTCCTGTTGGCGACATATCTGAAGTGAAAGCTATCAAAGAGGTCTTTGGTGACCACGCTTACAAGCTGAACATCAGCTCCACCAAGTCCATGACCGGCCATCTGCTTGGCGCTACGGGAGCGGTGGAAACGATAGCTTGCGTGTTGGCCATCAAGAATGGTATCATCCCTCCCACCATCAACCATACGGAGGGGGATGACGACCCCGAGATAGACTACAACCTGAACTTTACTTTCAACAAAGCCCAAAAGAGGGACGTTCACGTCGCCTTGTCCAATACTTTTGGTTTTGGAGGGCATAATGCGAGTATAATCGTAAAAAAGTTCACGAGTTAAAGTGTTCCAACGGGTTAAGGAAAAGATAGGGTTTTTGATCCATCATGGAGAGGAACCTTATCTTTCTATTTACAGGATGACGGGTGTTTTTCCCGGCGACATATCGGTATACAGTCAAGCGTTTCGACACCGTTCCTCTTCCCCACGCGGAAAAGTCGCCTCGGGGAAGTGTTTAGACAACGAGCGGTTGGAGTTTCTCGGTGACGCCATTCTGGGAGCTATTGTCGCCGACATGCTTTACAAGCGTTACCCCGATAAGCGAGAGGGATTTTTGACCGATACCCGTTCCAAGATCGTCCGGCGCGAAACGATGCACCACATAGCTCTCGCTTTGGGTATCGACCGGATGATGTGCGTTTCCGGCGTTCGTCTCTCCGCTCACAATAACCATACGTGCGGTAATGCTTTGGAAGCCCTGATTGCGGCCATCTACCTTGATCGCGGCTATAGAGCGTGCAGCCGCTTTGTACGAGGAGTAATCATCGGTAAGTACATCGATCTGGAGGATCTTGTGCAGGAAGAAACGAACTTTAAGTCCATGCTCATCGAATGGGCGCAAAAACGGAAAGAGTCCGTTTCTTTCAAAGTGAAGCATGTCGGATGCGATGATGAAGGCAGCTTCATCTTCCGGTCAGCCGTTTTTCTCGGAGACCGGCAATTGGGCATAGGTACAGGATACTCCAAAAAGGAATCGCAGCAAAAAGCGGCTGAAGATGCCCTCAGATGTCTGCGTTCCGAAACAAAAGCGCCTTCTAACGCTCAATGATTGCGGCGGTTGCGCCAAGGTTTGTCTGAATTGTTTTCGGGACGGCCGAACGGTTTTTTGCGTTGCGGGGTAAAGCTTCGCCGTTTGCCTCCGCCTCCATCGGCTTTCTTTTCCTGTGCCGGAACGACAGAGATACGCCGCCCTTCAACCTCAAAATTGCTCATTCCATCCATGACGCGCCGAGCATCTTTCTCCTCCACTTCGAAGAATGAAAACGTGTCGTGCAAATCTATTTTCCCAATGCGTACATGGCTGACACACTGGTTAATAAGCTCGATAAGCTGGCCGGGATACAACCCGTCGGACTTGCCGAAGTTAAGAAAGAGGCGAACGTATCCCTGTTCGGGAAGGTGTCGGGGAGTGCGTTCGTTGCGGGACGAACGTTCGTCCACAGTTGCGATATCATCGGCATCTTTGTAGTAATCGATCATACGGTTAAACTCAAGAGAGACGACCCGCTTGATGATGTCTTCCTTGTCCAACCAGTCCAATTTGCGAAAGACGGAGGGCATGATAGAAGCAATTTCATCCTCATTGACCTGTACTTTCTCAATTTGGTCTACGAGGTTGAAGAGTTGTTTCTCGCAGATAGCCTTACCGTTTGGCATGACACCTTTCTCGAAAGGTTTGTTCAGGGCGCGCTCGATGTCGCGAATCTTTCCTTTCTCTTTAGTATGGCAGATGGAAATGGATATGCCTGTTTTCCCTGCACGAGCGGTACGGCCGCTACGGTGAGTGTAAAGTTCGACCTCATCAGGCAGGCCATAGTTGATGATATGGGTGAGGTCGTCAACGTCAAGGCCACGCGCAGCCACATCGGTAGCGACGAGGAGCTGTATGTTGCGGATACGGAACTTCTGCATCACGTAGTCGCGTTGCGCCTGAGAGAGTTCGCCGTGGAGAGAGTCTGCGTTGTAACCGTCTTTGATGAGATTATCGGCCACTTCCTGCGTTTCCCTACGGGTACGACAGAAGACGATACCGTAGATGTTGGGATAGAAATCGGCAATGCGTTTCAGGGCAAGGTACTTATCCTGTGCACGCACCATGAAATACACGTGTCGGATATTCTTGTTGCCTTCATTCTTGTTCCCGATGACAATTTCCTTGGGCGTCCGCATGTATTTGCCTGTAATGGCGGCGATACCTTGGGGCATGGTAGCGGAGAAGAGGAGCATGTTGCGCGATGCGGGAACTTCGGCGAGGATATCATTGATGCTGTCGGAGAAGCCCATGTTGAGCATTTCATCGGCCTCATCGAGAATGACGTTCCGGATACGACTCAGGTCGACGGTCTTACGGTTCATCAGGTCAAGCAGCCGTCCGGGGGTAGCCACGACGACATGTACGCCGCGCTTGAGCGTTTTGATTTGGCTCTCAATACTCGACCCTCCGTAAACGGGGAGGACAGATAGATGGTCGATGTACTTGGAGTAATCGCTGAGGTCTCCTGCTATCTGGAGACAAAGTTCTCGCGTAGGGCAGAGGATGAGCGACTGTGGATAGCGGGCGTCGATATCGGTTTTTTGGAGGATGGGGATGCCGAAAGCAGCCGTTTTTCCCGTTCCTGTTTGAGCGAGAGCGATAACATCGTTGTCATCGCCCAACAAAAGGGGAATCACTTCTTCTTGTACGGGCATAGGCGTTTCGTAGCCCATTTCTCGGATTGCCTGCATAATGGGAGCGGCAACACCTAACTCTTCAAATGTACTCATTAGATTTTTTAATTGAGGGGGCAAAGGACGGTAGAAAAATAGTGTAAAACAAGAGCTTTGCCGCAGAAATATGGGTATTTTTAACGGAGTAGGATATTCTTCAGGTGTGTACGGTCTGAGGGCGACAGCCCGAACTCGCCGGACAGGAAACTCTCGAAAGAACCGTAATCCTTTCGGACACGGTCATGGATAGGGGTCAGGAACGACTCATCGGCGGAAAGGAGGACGAGGGCGGCATCAATGGCTCCGGCAGACAGCGTGCCGGGAGAGAAACCGAGATGTGGGATAATGTGCTCGAAGGTAAGGCCGGTCTCAAGGTAATCGTCAAGGATGGTACTTTCGGGTATGCCCAACGCAGCGAGGAGTAATGAAGAGAAAAACCCACATGCGTCCTTTCCAAAAGTACAGGTCACGAGAATCGGGTAGTTATCACGGATGAGAAACTCGCGGAGGGCAGCGGAAAAAGCAGGCGTATTTTCGGAAACGAAACGGAGGTAGGCATCCTGCATGTGGATGGTAGCATCCCCTCGGCGCAGGCGGTCTGTGCGCAGGCCGTCGGAGGCCGTACTGAGGGTGTTGATGGTGAGCGGAAGGCGGACGATGCGGGCATTCGCGAAAAAAAGCGGGGAGGAAGCCATCTCGGTAGCGCTACGCATGTCGATGATGGTACGTAAGTGGAGGTTTGCCAGACGGAGGGAATCGCGCAGACTGAGGTGCCCAAGGCTTCCGGAACGGTAGACCATTCCCCATCGGGTGGTACCGCCCCCCGATGCGAAGTAGCCTCCGATGTCTCGCAAGTTCGGGACGCTATCCATCTTAATAGGCCGTTCACCTACGGTGTAAGCCTGTCCGTTCTCGAAAATAAGGCGAAAGTACTGTCGGGAGATGTTATCGGGTGTGACATAGGTGGCGACACAATCCTCGACATTGGCCGATAGAACAGGGGGGCGGCGCAAATCGAAGTTGTTGGGGTCGCCGGAGATGTAGATATCGACCTTCCCCACCATCGAGTAGAAGCTTTCCCACTTGATGAGGAAGTTCCCTACAGGATCCCGTTCACAGGCAGTGTAGACTTGGGGCGGGTAACCGGTGGAGCAGGCCGTGAGAGCCACCGCAAAACAAAGAGGAGAGAACTTAGCTATCATCTGTCATTTTTGAAGAGACAATGGGCAAAGATACCCATTATTCCCCTATAAATCCCCTTCTTGAAACCGCCAATATTCAAGTACTGACACATGGTTTACCATGCTATAATCAAAGGTTTCCGCTATCGTTCAGTCCCACTTATGATGATGGTTACTGTACAGCCCCTCTTGCGAAAGCTTGCAGGGTAGAAAAAACATGGGGTGGAATACATACCGTATGAAAGTAATATGTACATTTTTGTCGCATGAATACAAAATTATACATTACACACCAAACGGGAAATATGAAGAGTAGCCGAGAAATAAAGCAGCAACCTATTGAGGTTGAATATGAAAGGATTGTCTTTGAAGAAAGCGGAGGGGTATTGGAGTTGCCGAAGTTGGAAAATTATGGGCAGAACAAGCAGGAGTATAAGGAGAATGTTGCCATATATCAACTCTTGGCGAAGCATGGAGAACAGTACAGGATACTGCCAGTTAGACATCCTCCGAAAGATGTAATCCCGCAGAAAGGCGAGTATAGTTCGCCGGATGCGCTAAACTTGAGAACAGGGCAATATTCCGATGCGAAGAGTCCTCATTCGCAAAATGCGAAGAGTGCGATACAAAGAGGATATAAGGATGCCTCTAAAAAGGGCTGTGGCGAAGTTGTTTTCAAATTACTTCCGGAATACAGCGAAGCTTCTATATGGAACGCCAACAAGAGTGCTCTCGGTAGGGGCAGGAACAGGTCAATCAAGAAAGTGATATTGATAGATCCTGACGAGAGAGTAAAGATATACGATGCAGATCAGATTCGAAAACTACTGAAATGACACGGGTGGAGAGTAACCTCCACCCGCAAGGGGCGTGTTAACGCCGCTTAGCGTTAACCCACCATGCTCCGGTGTCAACCGGTATGCCGCAAAGGTAAAACAATTTTCAAACTACGCGATACACAGTCGCACATTTCATCTGTCATTTCTGTCCTCAATTTCAAATGTACCGCAAACAGTCATTACCGATACGGATATTCCTACTTGTTGTACTATCCCGAGAGCAAACAGATACCCAATACCGCCAACTACGTTGCCACCTCCAACTCCATCGGCAGCGACCGCCTCACCACCGTCATTCCCTTTTATGGCCGTTGGATAATGTTACCTTTGTGGGTGATAACGGAGGACAGGTAGAATGGGAAAAGGTATGGGAAAGTATCAGGTTTTGACAGGGTTGGCTGTGGTGATGGCCGGAGTAGCTGTCTGGGTGGGGTGTGCAAGAAAGGCGGAGATGACTGCCCGGTCGGAATATTATACGCGGGGGATTGGGGTGTACCCGGGAAGTCCGGCAGAAGATGCTTCGCCGGAATTGGTTACGGATGATACCTATCGTAATATCGCCAAACGGAGGCCGGCCTATCACTCATCAAGCTACGATTATAACTTGACAGCACAGTTGGCTACAGACGGGATCATATCGTCGGACACACCGGCGACGATTGCTGTTTTTACGTCCGTGGGAGAGTTGAAGAAGAATGAGCGGGAGTGGCTTTTTGACGGAAAGATAGACTCAAAGTACCGTTTGGAGGCAGAAGACAGTGTTTCTTTACGGTTGGCGTTGACCGGCT
>JAITAD010000003.1 GCA_031284275.1 Tannerellaceae bacterium | reverse complement strand
TCTTCGGTGTGGTAGGGGGTGGAGTAGACCACGCGGCGGATGCCGGATTGGATGATAAGTTTGGCGCACTCGATACAGGGGGCGGCGGTGACGTAGATGGTGGCGTCCTGACTGCTGTTGGAGGAGGCGGCGACTTTGGTGATGGCGTTGGCTTCGGCGTGGAGGACATAGGGGAAGGTAACGTTATGTTCGTCCTCGCAGAGGTTGGCGAAGCCCGCAGGCGTACCGTTGTAACCGTCGGAGATGATACGCTCGTTCTTCACGATAAGCGCACCTACCTGACGGCGTTTGCAGTAAGAGTTCTCTGCCCAGATAGCCGCCATACGCAGGTATCGACGGTCTTTTTCAAGCTGTTTGAGCGCTTTGTCTTCCACGAGGTTACAGATTTTGCCAAAGGTACGCTATTTGTTTACATCTTCAAGGTGATGCCTTTGTTTACATCTTCAAGGTGATACGTTTGTTTACATCTTCAAGGTGATGCCTTCGCCTACATCTTCAAGATGATACGTTCGCCGAGTTGTTTGTTTATGCGCCCTTTGAGACGGTCAAGCTCAGCGATGCGAGACATCAGCTCGCCGATTTGCGACATGTCGCCGGTATCTTGCACGGCCTTCAACTGCGTTTGCACCTCTTTGCGGCGCTGCTCGATGTGAGCGTTTTTGAGAGCGAAAAGATCTTTGGATACGAGGAGCGGCAAGTTATCCGTTTCCGTTTCCTCCTCACGGAAACGGAAATGAACCCTGCTGAGCGGGTATTTATCACCGATAAGGTCGGCAGCCAGACGGCTCACGGCAATATCCGGATGGGTGAAGAAGTGACGTTGAGGATCGAACGCCCCCTCGCCGTCGTGGCTGACAGCTTCATCGAAGACGGTCTGGAAAAGCGGCGTATGGAACGTAAAGCCATCCACCTCAAGCTCGTTACGGATATAGCCGGTGACAGAGAGAGAAACCTCTTCGCTTTCGCCTTCGGGGATATACTTACCAATCTCATGATGCCCGTAGCGGATGATATAACGGATAAGCGACCGCTCGAAAGGCTCAAAAAGAGAAAGTGACGGTGCAGAGAGCGCCGTAGCGGCCTTGTCCGACGGCGTTGCCGCCGATACAGACGGCGTCCCCCCTGCCGATGCCGCCTGCGTCCCCCCTGCCGACGCAGGCGCTGATGCAGCGACGGCGCCCGGCAGGGTAGGGGAGGAGGCAGCCGCCCGGACAGGGTTACTGAGACGAATCCTGTTGACTTCGTTCAGGAGCGTACGCTCATCCACTTCGAGAGAGCTGCTACACTCGCGGATATAGACCGAGCGGGCGATACTCTCCGGGATGACAGCGATAGAGCGGAGGATATCCGTGATGAGGCCGGTACGTTTGAGCGGATCGTTGCCCGCCTCATCGAGGAGGAGGCGCGTCTTGAAACGGATAAAATCCGTCTCGTTCCGTTGGATAAACTCAGCCAAAGCCGAAGCGTTGTGTTGGCGGGCGAAAGAGTCAGGGTCTTCGCCGTCCGGCAAGAGGAGCACTTTAACGTTCATACCCTCTTCGAGGAGCATGTCGATACCCCGTATGGCCGCTTTGATACCGGCGGCATCCCCGTCGTAGAGGACGGTGATATTGTTCGTGAAACGGCGGATGAGACGTATCTGCCCTGCGGTGAGCGCCGTCCCGGAGGACGCTACGACGTTCTCTATCCCCGCTTGGTGCATGGAGATAACGTCCGTATAGCCTTCGACCAGAAAACAGCGGTCTGCGCGTACGATAGCCTGACGGGCGAAGAAGATACCGTACAGCTCATTACTCTTGTGATACAGCTCACTTTCGGGGGAATTGACATATTTAGCGATTTTGTCCCCCTTTTGCAGCGTACGCCCACCGAACGCCACCACTTTACCGCTCAGCGTATGGATGGGGAAGAGCACACGGGCGCGGAAACGGTCGGCGGCATGTCCGTCGTCGTAGACGGTGACGAGGCCCGTCTTTTCGAGGAACTCCTCACGGAATCCCTGTCGGACAGCCGCTTGATGGAAAGCGTCGCGTCGGTCGAGGCAGTACCCCAGCCCGAACTTGCGGATGATATCCTCACGGAAGCCCCGTTCGCGGAAGTACGCAAGGCCGATGGTACGCCCCTCCTCATGTTCGAGCAAGGTAGAAGCGAAATACTGCTGCGCCCAGGCATTGACAACGAGCAAGCTCTCCCGTGCGTTCTGCGCCAATCTTTCCTGATCGGAGAGTTCACGTTCAGGAATCTCTATATTGTATTTTTTTGCGAGGTAGCGCAATGCTTCGGGGTAGCTCAGCTGTTCGTGCTTCATGATAAAATGCACGACGGTACCCCCTTCGCCGCAGGCAAAGCATTTGCAGATGTTTTTGGCCGGAGAGACGTAAAACGACGGCGACTTATCCGTATGGAACGGGCACAACCCCACGTAGTTCACCCCCCTGCGACGCAGGGTGACGAACTCCGACACCACATCGACGATGTTGGCGGCGTCCATGATACGGTCTATGGTCTGCCTGTCTATCATTATCGGGACAAAAGTAGGAAAAAGGGGCTTGCCGAGTGGACGGAAGTCCGTACATTGCGCCCCCGCAGGAACGGAATACGAAAACGTAGGGATGAGCATACACAGTCTGGTATCGATAGAACAGTGCGGGCGCGACGATATCGTCCGCATTCTCGACAGCGCACGCAGCTTTGAAGCCAACCCCAACCGAAAGACCTTAGAAGGACGCATCGCCGCCACCCTCTTCTTTGAACCTTCCACACGGACACGTCTCAGTTTCGAGACAGCCTTCAACCGGTTGGGAGGCAAGGTCGTCGGCTTCTCGGACGCCGCCACCTCCAGCTCCTCTAAGGGAGAGTCCCTCAAAGACACCATACACATCGTCAGCAACTACGCCGACCTCATCATCATGCGCCACTACCTTGAAGGCGCCGCGCGTTATGCCTCTGAGGTGACACCCGTCCCCGTCATCAACGCCGGCGACGGCGCCAA
>JAITAD010000061.1 GCA_031284275.1 Tannerellaceae bacterium | reverse complement strand
TTCACAATCGTCACCGCCAAGGGCGTGGCTACTGCCACCATCACCGGGTTCAACAGCACAGCGGTACGCGCTGCGGAACAGACCGCGCTCGTCATCCCTGCCACTGTCAGCTCGGGTGGCGTCAGCTACCCCGTCACCGCCATCGGTGACAACGCTTTTGACGCTTGCACAGACATCTCCGCCCTGATGCTCCCCTCCGGCATCACCTCTGTCGGTAAGAAGGCCTTCCGGAAATGCACCGGACTGACCTCCGTCACCTTCCCCGCTACCGCCTCCCTGACCGCTATCGGCGAGAGCGCCTTCGAGGGGTGCTCCGGACTGACCGCAGCAGACCTGCCGGCAGGCCTCTCCGCCATCGGCAAGAACGCTTTCTATGGCTGCACGAACCTGACCGCAGTGAAGTTCCCCGCCGGCCTGACCGCCATCGGTGCGCAGGCTTTCGCCAATTGCATCGCCATGGCCTCCCTGACGCTCCCCGCCGGCCTGAGTGAAATCGGTCCACTGGCTTTCTTTGGCTGTACTGCTTTGACCTCCGTCAAGCTGCTGCCCGTGACACCTCCGACGCTTCAGGGTTCGGCGCCGGGCGCGCGAGGCAACGCTTTTGCGGGCATCCCCTCCTACTGCTCTTTCGTCTGCCCCGCCGGCGCCCTTCCCTACTATCAGGCCGATGCCAACTGGTCGCCTTACTTCGGCGTCGGTGACGCCGGTAGCGCCACCTCCATCCAAGACGTCGCTGCACCACTCGCCGATACCCCCGTCGCACTCTACGACCTGAGCGGCCGACTGCTTCGCCGGCTCGTCCTACCCCTCCCCCTCGCAGGCTTGGGTTCCGCGCCACGCGCAGTAAAGCCCCCGAAGGGGGTAAAACACTCCTTAGGGGTGCCCGCCGGCCTCTACATCCTCGTCACTCCCTCCGGCTCCCACAAAATCCAACTCTAACTTAATCCTGTTGAACGGCGAATTCTTCCCGCCTGTCGTGGAAAAAGCTTTACTTTCGCCGGCGTTTAATTTTATAGGCACAGCTATGGAGCTGCTCATAGACCTCTTTCTGCATCTCGACGTCCACTTGGCTAACCTCGTCAGCGCCTACGGCCTCCGGGTTTATGCCCTCCTCTTTGTCATCATTTTCTGTGAGACAGGCTTGGTCGTCACCCCTTTTCTGCCCGGCGACTCGCTCCTCTTCGTTGCCGGAACATTGGCAGCCCTGCCGGACAACGGCCTGAACGTACACCTCCTTGTTGCCTTGCTTATCCTCGCCGCTATCCTCGGCGACGCCGCCAACTACACTGTCGGACGTTTCTTCGGAGAAAAACTCTTCCGCGATCCCAACTCAAAGATATTCAAGCGAGCCTACCTTGACAAGACACACGCCTTCTATGAACGTCATGGCGGGAAAACCATCATCCTCGCCCGCTTCGTACCCATCATCCGCACTTTCGCACCTTTCGTCGGCGGCATGGGACGGATGTCCTACCCTCGATTTGCCACCTTCAACATCGTAGGCGGCACAGTCTGGGCAGCCGCATTCATCTACGCCGGCTATTTCTTCGGCGGCTTGGAAATTGTCCGTAAGAACCTTCAGATACTCGTCATCCTTATCATTCTCATCTCCCTCCTCCCTCCTCTCTTTGAAGTCCTCCGCAACCGGAAGAGAAAGTGAAAAGTTTTTTTGAAAAAAGGGCGCCAAAGCCTTTGACAGTTCCGAAAAGTCGTTACTTTTGCGCCCGAAACAGTCCACCCCCTGCGGAGGGTTGGGTATGTTTGCCTGTGTAGCTCAGTGGTAGAGCACTTCCTTGGTAAGGAAGAGGTCCCGAGTTCAAATCTCGGCACCGGCTCAGAGGCAGAAAGCTCGCAGAAACAGAGAATGAATAACGACAGAGATAATCACTAACAAACTAACAATCAACGAGAACACGAAGTCATGGCAAAAGAAAAGTTTGACAGATCCAAGCCGCACGTAAACATCGGTACCATTGGGCACGTAGACCACGGCAAGACAACCCTCACAGCCGCCATCACCACCGTCTTGGCCAAGCGGGGCCTTTCCGAAGTACGTTCGTTCGACTCCATCGACAACGCCCCCGAAGAAAAGGAACGCGGTATCACCATTAACACCGCACACGTCGAGTATCAAACCGCCAACCGCCACTACGCCCATGTAGACTGTCCGGGACACGCCGACTATGTGAAGAACATGGTCACCGGCGCCGCACAGATGGACGGCGCCATCATCGTCGTTGCCGCCACCGACGGTCCGATGCCCCAGACACGCGAGCACATCCTCCTCGCCCGGCAGGTAAACGTACCGCGGTTGGTCGTCTTCATGAACAAATGTGACTCCGTAGATGACGAAGAGATGCTCGAACTCGTCGAAATGGAAATGCGTGAGCTTCTCGCTTTCTATGAGTTCGACGGCGAGAACACCCCCATCATCCGTGGTTCCGCATTGGGCGCCCTCAACGGCGACCCCAAATGGGAAGACAAAGTCATGGAACTTATGGACGCTTGCGATACTTGGATACCCATTCCTCCCCGTGAAGTAGACAAGCCGTTCCTCATGCCGGTAGAAGATGTCTTCTCCATCACAGGACGCGGCACCGTCGCCACCGGACGTATTGAAACAGGTATCATCAAGACGAGTGAAGAAGTGCAGATCATCGGTCTGGGCGCCGAAGGCCTCAAGTCTGTCGTCACCGGCGTTGAGATGTTCCGTAAGATCCTCGACGAAGGTCAAGCCGGCGATAACGTCGGTCTTCTCCTGCGCGGTATCGACAAGAACGAAGTCAAGCGCGGTATGGTCATCACCCATCCGGGCAAGGTACAGCCCCACTCCAAGGTGAAGGCCGAAGTCTATATCCTGAAGAAGGAAGAAGGCGGTCGTCACACGCCGTTCCACAACAAGTACCGCCCTCAGTTCTACATCCGTACCCTCGACGTCACGGGAGAAATCACCCTCCCCGAAGGTACCGAAATGGTGATGCCGGGCGACAACGTGACCATCACCATCGAACTTATCTATCCTGTGGCTTGCAGCACGGGCTTGCGCTTCGCTATCCGCGAAGGTGGGCGTACTGTCGGCGCGGGACAGATTACCGAACTTTTGGACTGATCCCTATGGGTGGGGAGGAGGGCATCCCTCCTCCCCTCTCGGGACACACTCCCTCCTTCCGCACACGGAAGTAGCTCAGTTGGTAGAGTACCGGTCTCCAAAACCGGCTGTCGGGAGTTCGAGCCTCTCCTTCCGTGCAAAAGCAGTCTGAAATGATGAAGATAAAAACGACTATCTTAGAATCTTACGACGAACTTGTCCACAAGGTCACATGGCCGAAAGGCAAAGAACTTTCTTCCAGCGCAGTGGTGGTGATGTTTGCTTCCCTCATCATCGCGGCGCTCATCTTTGTCATCGACCTCGGCTTTGAGAGTGTCATGCGCTTTATCTACGAGAAAATCTTTTGAGCATGAGCGAGTCACAGAAAAAGTTTTACGTCCTCCGCGCCATTTCGGGCAAGGAGAATAAGGTCAGGGAGTTCATTGAAAATGAGATGCGCACCACGCAATTAGGTGAGTATGTCGCTCAGGTACTCATCCCTACCGAACGTAGCTTTGTGACCCGTAACGGCAAGAAAGTCATCAAGGAAAAGCCATTCCTTCCCGGATACGTTCTGGTAGAGGCTGTCATGTCCGAGAATGTCCTGCAAAGGTTACGGGAAGTACCGAACGTCATCGGTTTTGTCGGCCAGAACGGACAGAGTGCGAAAAAAACCGATCCTCAGCCCTTGCGGCCACAGGAAGTCGAACGCATTCTCGGTACCATGGACCGCCTCGAAGAGCAAGCCGCCACCGACGACAGCGATCCCCGTTTTATTCTCGGCGAGACCGTCAAGGTCACTTTCGGCCCTTTCAGCGGGTTCGACGGTGTCATCGAAGAGGTAAACCGCGAGAAGAAAAAGCTCAAAGTCATGGTCAAAATCTTCGGGCGTAAGACCCCTCTGGAGTTAGGTTATCTGCAAGTAGAGAAAGAGTGAGGCTTCGGTTACGCGGAGCGATCGCTCTTTTGGCGAATTAAATCAAAAACGTAAAAACAAATGGCGAAAGAAATTGCCGGACAAATCAAGCTGCAAATAAAAGGAGGGGCGGCAAACCCCTCGCCCCCTGTGGGACCGGCCCTGGGCTCGAAGGGTATCAACATCATGGAGTTCTGCAAGCAGTTCAATGCCAGGACGCAGGACAAAGCCGGTAAAATCCTGCCGGTAGCCATCACCTATTATGCCGACAAGTCTTTCGACTTCGTCGTCAAGACTCCCCCCGTGGCCATACAGCTTCTGGAAGCCGCCAAGCAAAAGAGCGGAAGCGCCGAACCCAACCGCCGGAAAGTGGGGGAACTTGATTGGAGTCAGGTCAAGGCTATCGCCGAAGACAAGATGACGGACCTCAATTGTTTCACCGTCGAATCCGCCATGCGCATGGTTGCCGGTACAGCGCGCAGCATGGGTATCACCGTCAAGGGAACCTTTCCCGCCGTCGGTAACTAAAACATGTCGAAAAGATGAGTAAACTGACGAAGAAACAAAAGCTGGTCGCCGGCAAGATAGACCCCGCCAAACTCTACACCCTCAAAGAGGCTGCCGCTCTGGTCAAGGACATCACCACAGTGAAGTTCGACGCCTCGGTAGATGTAGACGTCCGCCTCGGTGTCGATCCCCGCAAGGCGAATCAAATGGTTCGCGGTGTCGTTTCCCTGCCGCACGGTACGGGTAAGCAAGTACGTGTCCTCGCCCTCTGCGCCCCTGAAAAGGAAGCCGAAGCCACAGCCGCCGGCGCCGATTACGTCGGCTTGGACGACTATATCGAGAAGATCAAAGCAGGATGGACAGACGTTGATGTTATCATCACCCAACCCGCCATCATGGGAAAGATCGGCGCTTTAGGCAGGATTCTCGGTCCCCGCGGCCTCATGCCCAACCCCAAGAGTGGTACCGTCACGCAAGACATTGCTACGGCCATCAAGGAAGTCAAGCAGGGTAAGATAGACTTCAAGGTAGATAAGACCGGCATCGTGCACACCGCCGTAGGTAAAGTTTCCTTTGCCCCCGACCAGTTGCGCGAGAATGCCCGCGAGTTCATCTCCACCCTCAACAGACTCAAACCCTCCGCCGCTAAGGGCACCTACATCAAGAGCATCTACCTTTCCAGCACGATGAGTCCGGGACTGAAAATCGACCCCAAGTCGGTAGAAGAAAGCTAACACTAACCAGTTGAACATGAGAAAGGAAGAAAAAGGTGCGATAATCGAGGACTTGTCCGCCGCACTCAAAGCATACCCTCACTTCTACCTCACCGACATAGAGGCCCTTGATGCCGAGAAGACCTCCGCCCTGCGTAGAGCGTGCTTTAAGAGCGATATCAAGCTCGTCGTCGTCAAAAACAAGCTCTTCAAGAAAGCCCTTGCGGCTTCCGGCGAAGACTTTACGCCCCTTCACGCAGCCCTCAAAGGCAACACCGCCGTGATGTTCACCCACACCGCCGGCGCCCCAGCCCGACTGATCAGCGAGCTTACCAAAGACGCCCGAAAAGGCGAAGACCCCAAGCCCCGCCTCAAGGCCGCCTATGCGCAGGAAAGCCTGTACATCGGTGCCGAACATCTCGAAGCCTTGATACACATCAAGAGCAAGAACGAACTTATTGCCGACGTCATTGCCCTCCTGCAATCGCCTGCTAAGAACGTTATCTCCGCTCTGCAATCGTCGGGGCAAACTGTTCTGGGCGTCCTCACGACCCTGGAAAAACGTTAAACAAAGTATTTTTATCAACAACTAAATCTTTAAAGCATACAAAAATGGCAGATTTGAAAGTATTGGCAGAACAATTGGTAAACCTGACGGTTAAGGAAGTAAGCGAGCTGGCAACCATCCTCAATGAGGAATACGGTATCGAACCCGCAGCAGCTGCCGTAGCCGTAGCAGCCCCCGCCGCAGCGGCAGCGCCTGTCGAAGAAGAGAAAACGTCTTTCGACGTCATCCTCAAAGCCCCCGGCGCTAACAAGCTGGCTATCGTTAAGTTAGTCAAGGAACTGACCGGTTTGGGTCTGAAAGAAGCCAAAGAACTCGTCGACAGCGCACCCGGCAAAATCAAGGAAGGTATAGCCAAGGGTGATGCCGAAGGACTTAAAAAGAGTTTGGAAGAAGCAGGAGCGGAAGTTGAGCTTAAATAGTCCTGACGTTTGGTGAAAAAAGATGGTTGAGAGTCCTCTTCATCAGCAGGAGGACTCTCGACCCTTTCGTGTCTGCAAATCCGTTCTCCGTAGAATCCAAAATCCTCTTACATGTCTTCATCAGCTACGCAACGTATCAGTTTTGCTGCGATAAAGAACTCGCTGCCTTATCCCGATTTCCTCGACGTGCAGTTGAAGTCGTTTCAGGACTTCCTCCAATTGGATACTCCACCCGAGAAAAGAAAGAAGGAAGGCCTGTTCAAAGTCTTCTCCGAGAACTTCCCCATCGCCGACACGCGCAATAACTTCGTTCTGGAGTTTCTTGACTACTACGTCGATCCCCCGCGTTATACCATTGACGAGTGTATCTCGCGCGGCCTCACATACAGTGTCCCCCTCAAAGCCAAGCTCAAGCTTTATTGTACCGACCCCGACCATGAAGACTTCGCCACCGTCGTGCAGGACGTCTACTTGGGGCCTATTCCTTATATGACGGCGCGCGGCACTTTCGTCATCAACGGCGCAGAGCGTGTCGTCGTTTCCCAATTGCACCGTTCTCCCGGCGTTTTCTTCGGACAGAGTCAGCACGCCAACGGTACAAAACTCTATTCGGCGCGTATCATCCCTTTCCGCGGATCGTGGATAGAGTTCGCCACCGATATCAACAACGTGATGTATGCTTACATCGACCGCAAGAAGAAGCTCCCCGTCACCACGCTGTTACGCGCCATCGGGTTCGAGAGTGACAAGGACATCCTCGAAATCTTTAACCTTGCCGAAGAAATCAAAGTCACCAAGCATGCCCTAAAAAAAGCCGTCGGCCGTCGCTTAGCCGCTCGTGTCCTGAAGACATGGGTCGAAGACTTCGCCGACGAAGACACGGGTGAAGTCGTTTCCATTGAACGTAACGACGTCATCGTCGATCGCGAGACTATCCTTGAATCCCATCACGTAGCAGAGATACTCGACTCGGGAGCGCAGACCGTCCTCCTCCATCGCGAAGACCAGAACCTCTCCGACTACGCCATCATTTACAACACCCTCCAGAAAGACCCCAGCAACTCCGAAAAGGAAGCCGTCCTCTATATCTACCGTCAGCTCCGTAACGCCGAGCCTGCCGATGAGACCAGCGCCCGCGAAGTCATCACCAACCTCTTCTTCTCCGAGAAGCGATACGACCTCGGCGAAGTCGGCCGTTACCGTATCAATAAGAAATTAGGCCTCATCGCCGGCAACGATGTCAAGATCCTGACCCGCGAAGATATTATCGAGATCATCAAGTATCTCATTGAACTTATCAACTCCAAAGCCATCGTCGACGATATCGACCATTTGAGTAACCGCCGCGTGCGTACCGTCGGCGAGCAGCTCTATAACCAGTTCGGTATCGGTTTGGCACGTATGGCGCGTACCGTCAGGGAACGCATGAACGTCCGCGACAACGAGGTCTTCACTCCCATCGACCTCATCAACGCCAAGACGATATCCTCTGTGGTCAATTCTTTCTTCGGCACCAACGCCCTCTCCCAATTCATGGACCAGACCAATCCATTGGCGGAGATCACCAACAAACGCCGCCTTTCGGCCCTCGGTCCCGGCGGTTTGTCGCGCGAACGCGCCGGCTTTGAGGTACGTGACGTGCACTACACCCATTACGGACGCCTTTGCCCCATCGAGACCCCCGAAGGTCCGAACATCGGCCTGATATCCTCCCTCTGTGTCTATGCCAAAATCAACGACCTCGGATTCATTACCACCCCCTACCGCCCGGTCAAAGACGGCGTAGTAGACCTCTCCCCCGAAGGTCTCTCCTACCTCACCGCCGAAGACGAAGAGAACCACATTATCGCCCAAGGAAATGCTCCGCTTGACAGCGATGGCAAGTTCGTCAAAGACAAAGTCAAGGCACGACTTGAGGCCGACTTCCCCATGGTCGAGCCTGACAAGGTCACCCTCATGGATGTATCCCCCACACAGATAGCCTCCATTGCCGCCGCCCTCATCCCCTTCCTCGAACACGATGACGCCAACCGCGCCCTCATGGGATCCAACATGATGCGCCAAGCCGTCCCGCTGCTGCGCCCCGATGCCCCTATTGTCGGAACAGGTATTGAAGGACAGGTAGCCAGAGACTCCCGCACACAGCTCACTGCCGAAGGTAACGGCGAAGTGATATACGTCGATTCCACCACCATACGCATCCGTTACGACCGTACTGAGGAAGATGAGTTCGTCAGCTTTGAAGAACCTGTCAAGACCTACAACATCCCCAAGTGGCGTAAGACCAACCAGAACACCACCGTCGATCTCCGGCCTATCTGTACCGTCGGTCAGCGCGTGTCCGAGGGCGACCTCCTCACCGAAGGTTACTCCACCCAGCGCGGCGAGTTAGCGCTCGGCCGCAACGTCATGGTGGCCTATATGCCCTGGAAAGGTTATAATTACGAAGACGCTATCGTGCTCAACGAACGCATGGTACGCGAAGACTTCTTCACCTCCGTCCATGTCGATGAGTATGTCCTCGAAGTCCGCGAGACCAAGCGAGGCACGGAAGAGCTTACCCCCGACATCCCCAACGTCAGCGAAGAAGCCACCAAAGATCTCGACAGCTACGGCATCATACGTATCGGCGCCCATGTCGGACCCGGTGATATCCTCATCGGCAAAATCACCCCCAAAGGAGAATCCGATCCCTCACCCGAAGAGAAGCTCCTTCGGGCTATCTTCGGCGACAAAGCCGGCGACGTCAAAGACGCCTCCCTCAAAGCTCCCCCTTCGCTTCATGGCGTCGTCGTTGAGACCCTCCTCTTCAAAAAGAACCCCAAGCGGCCGCCTCTGAGCGAGAAAGCTGCCTTGCAGCGCCTTGACGAAGAGTACGAAGAAAGGATGGCCAAGTTGAAGATCCAACTCATTGACAAGCTCGTCCATCTCACGGCCAACAAATCCTCGCAGGGTGTCAAGGACTACCTCAACGTTGATGTTATCCCCCGTAGCGCCAAGTTCACCCGTCGTGCCTTGGAAGAGATAGACTACAACACCGTGCAGGTCAGCCGTTGGACTACCGACACCCGCAAGAACGACCTCATTAAACGCCTCGTGCTCAACTATCTGAGGAAATCCAAAGAGCTTGAGACCGAGTTGCGCCGCCGCAAGCTTGACAAGACCGTAGGCGATGAGTTGCCTACCGGAATCGTGCAGATGGCCAAAGTCTATGTTGCCAAGAAACGCAAGATACAAGTGGGCGACAAGATGGCCGGACGCCACGGTAACAAAGGTATCGTCTCCAAAATCGTCCGTCAGGAGGACATGCCTTTTCTGGCCGACGGTACACCTGTCGATATCTGCCTCAATCCGTTGGGTGTGCCTTCGCGCATGAACTTGGGGCAAATCTTCGAAGCCGTCCTCGGATGGGCGGGATGGAAAATGGGCGTCAAGT
The DNA here is from genome assembly GCA_031284275.1 of Tannerellaceae bacterium. The sequence goes on along the minus strand of JAITAD010000061.1, from coordinate 5,360 downwards.
TCGCTACGCCGATCTTTGACGGCGCTACCATCGACGACCTCAACCGATGGACCGACGACGCCGATCTTCCCCGCTACGGCAAGACCTATCTCTACGACGGCGGCACCGGCGAACGTTTCGACCAGCCTGCCACCGTAGGGGTCACCTACTTCCTCAAACTCGGCCATATGGTCGATGACAAGATGCACGCCCGTTCCATCGGCCCATACTCCCTTATCACTCAACAGCCACTCGGCGGTAAGGCACAGTTCGGCGGACAGCGTTTCGGAGAAATGGAGGTCTGGGCGCTCGAAGCTTTCGGCGCCGCCCACGTCTTGCAAGAGATACTCACTTACAAGAGCGATGACGTCGTCGGCCGTTCCCGCGCTTACGAAGCCATCGTCAAGGGCGACGCTATGCCCACCCCCGGCATCCCCGAATCCCTCAACGTCCTCCTGCATGAACTCGCCGGCTTGGGACTTAAGTTTACCCTTGACTAACTCCACGAAACAACGTATGCGGTATGGCATTTAAGAAAGAGAACAAGGTTAAGACCGGTTTTTCAAAAATCACGATAGGCCTCGCCTCTCCCGAAGAGATTTTGGAGAACTCGAACGGCGAAGTCCTCAAACCCGAGACCATCAACTACCGGACTTACAAGCCCGAACGTGACGGACTCTTCTGCGAACGCATCTTCGGTCCCATTAAAGACTTTGAGTGCCATTGCGGTAAGTACAAACGTATCCGTTATAAGGGTATCGTATGCGACCGTTGCGGCGTAGAAGTCACCGAGAAGAAAGTGCGGCGCGAACGTATGGGGCATATCAGCCTCGTCGTCCCCGTAGCCCATATCTGGTATTTCCGTTCGCTGCCCAACAAGTTGGGTTATCTTCTGGGACTGCCCACCAAGAAGTTGGACTCCGTCATCTACTACGAACGTTACGTCGTTGTCCAACCCGGCGCCGCTGCCGCCGTACTCGCCGAGAAGTACGCCTACAAAGAGGGTGAATACTGCCTTCTTACCGAAGAGGAATACATGGACATCATTGACAAAATCCCTGATACCAATCAGTCTCTCGATGAGTCCGACCCCAACCGTTTCGTCGCCAAAATGGGCGCCGAGGCGATATACGACCTCCTCGTTAAGTTAGATCTTGACAAACTCTCTTACGACCTGCGTAACAAGGCCGGTAACGACAACTCCCAACAGCGGAAACTCGATGCCCTTAAACGCCTGCAAATCGTCGAGTCTTTCCGTGCTTCGAAAGGACGTAATAAACCCGAATGGATGATCATCAAGGTCGTCCCCGTTATTCCCCCCGAACTGCGTCCCCTCGTACCGCTTGATGGCGGCCGTTTCGCTACTTCCGACCTTAACGACCTCTACCGGCGTGTCATCATCCGTAACAACCGCCTCAAACGCCTTCTGGATATCAAAGCTCCGGAGGTCATCCTCCGCAACGAGAAACGTATGTTGCAGGAAGCCGTCGATTCCCTTTTCGACAATTCCCGCAAGGCCAGCGCCGTCAAGACCGATGCCAACCGTCCGCTCAAATCCCTCTCCGACAGTCTCAAAGGCAAGCAGGGGCGATTTCGCCAGAACCTTCTGGGTAAACGCGTGGACTATTCGGCACGTTCCGTTATCGTCGTCGGTCCCGAATTGAGTATGCATGAGTGCGGGTTGCCTAAAGCCATGGCCGCCGAGTTGTACAAGCCTTTCGTCATCCGCAAGCTCATAGAGCGCGGTATCGTCAAGACCGTCAAGTCAGCCAAGAAAATCGTCGATCGTAAGGAACCCGTTGTCTGGGACATCCTCGAACACGTCATGAAAGGACATCCTGTCCTTCTCAACCGCGCCCCTACCCTCCACCGTCTGGGGATACAGGCTTTCCAACCCAAACTCATCGAAGGCAAAGCCATCCAGTTGCACCCCCTCTCCTGTACCGCTTTCAACGCCGACTTCGACGGCGACCAGATGGCCGTCCACCTGCCTCTCGGTAACGAGGCCGTCCTCGAAGCCCAGATGCTCATGCTGGCATCCCACAACATCCTCAACCCCGCCAACGGCGCACCCATCACCGTCCCTTCGCAGGACATGGTGCTCGGCCTCTACTACATCACCAAGATGCGCAGCGGCAAAGGTGAAGGCCTCACTTTCTACGGTAACGAAGAAGCGACCATCGCCTATAACGAAGGGCGGTTATCCATCCATGCACCCATCAAGGTCTACGTCGATGACATTGACGAGACAGGCGAAACGGTGCGCCGCATGATCGAAACGTCCGTTGGCCGATTGATGGTCAATGAAGTCGTCCCTGCGGAAATAGGATTCGTCAACGAAGTCCTCGGCAAGCGTACCTTGCGCGATATCATCGGCAAGGTCATCAAATCTTGCGGTGTAGCCCGCACGGCCATTTTCCTTGACGACATCAAGAACCTCGGTTATCGCATGGCTTTCAAGGGCGGCTTGTCGTTCAACCTCTCCGACGTCCTCGTCCCCAAAGAGAAAGACGAACTTGTTGCCGAAGGTTACGGTGAAGTGGAAGAGATCATTAGCAATTACAACTCCGGCTTCATCACCTTCAACGAACGCTACAACCAGATTATCGATACGTGGACGCACGTCAACAGCCGCCTCTCCGACATCCTCATCAAGAAAATCGCTGATGACAACGGCGGTTTCAACTCCGTCTTTATGATGATGGACTCCGGCGCCCGCGGTTCCAAAGAGCAGATACGCCAGCTCTCCGGTATGCGCGGCCTCATGGCCAAGCCCCAGAAGAGCGGCTCCGACGGAGGGCAGATCATTGAAAACCCCATCCTCTCCAACTTCACGGAAGGCCTCTCCGTGTTGGAATACTTCATCTCCACCCACGGCGCCCGCAAGGGGCTGGCTGACACCGCTCTCAAGACGGCCGATGCCGGGTACCTCACCCGCCGTCTCGTTGACGTTTCTCACGACGTCATCATCAACGAGGAAGACTGCGGCACCCTCCGCGGACTTACCTGTACGGCGTTGAAGAACAACGAAGAAGTCATCGCCACCCTCTACGAACGTATACTCGGCCGTGTTTCCGTCCATGATATCCACCATCCGCTGACCAACGAATTGATCGTCAGCGCCGGTGAGGAAATACGCGAAGATGCAGCCCGTAAGATACAGGAATCGCCGCTCGAAAGTGTCGAGATACGTTCCGTCCTTACCTGCGAATCCAAGCGTGGTGTCTGTGCCAAGTGCTACGGCCGTAACCTGGCCACCGGCCAGATGGTGCAGAAAGGCGAGGTGGTCGGTGTCATTGCCGCCCAGTCCATCGGCGAACCCGGTACACAGCTCACTCTGCGTACATTCCACGTTGGCGGTATCGCCTCCAACATCGCTACCGAGAACAGTATCGTTTCCAAATACGACGGCCTCCTCGAAATCGAAGAACTGCGCTCCGTCCATGTCACCACCGCCGGTAGCCCTCCCCATCAGGTCGTTGTCAGCCGTTTGGCCGAGATGCGCCTGATAGACCCGCATACTCAGGTCGTCCTGCTCACTCACAACATCCCCTACGGCTCAGAGCTGTACTTCAACAGCGGCGATACGGTCAAGAAAGGCCAGACCATCGTCAAGTGGGACCCCTTCAACGCTGTCATTGTCTCCGAAGTCGGCGGTAAGCTCAAGTTCGAGAACATGGCCGAAGGTATCACTTTCAAGATCGAGAGCGATGAAACTACAGGTCTGAAAGAGCGTATCATCATTGAGTCGAAAGACAAAACAAAAATACCCTCCGCCTACGTCGACGATAAGAAAGGCAACGAGTTGAAACGCTATTCCCTTCCCCTCGGCGCTCACGTCATCAAGGAAGAGGGGGCTGCGGTGAAAACCGGTGAGGTTATCGTCAAGATACCTCGCGCCGTCGGTAAGACCGGCGACATCACCGGCGGTCTGCCTCGTGTCACCGAGCTTTTTGAAGCCCGTAACCCATCGAATCCCGCCGTCGTTTCCGAAATTGACGGTGAAGTAGGCTTCGGCAAGATCAAGCGTGGTAATCGGGAAATCACCATCACCTCCAAACTCGGCGAAGTCAAGAAATACATGGTTCCCCTCTCCAAGCAGTTGCTTGTTCAGGAGAACGACTACGTCCGTTCCGGTATGCCTCTTTCCGACGGCGCCATCACTCCCGCCGACATCCTTGCCATCAAAGGGCCTACCGCCGTACAGGAATACATCGTCAACGAAGTGCAGGACGTCTATCGTATGCAGGGTGTGAAGATCAATGACAAGCACTTTGAGGTCATTGTCCGTCAGATGATGCGCAAGGTCGAGGTCATTGATCCGGGAGACACCCGTTTCCTCGAACAGCAGATCGTCGATAAGCTCGAAGTCATGGAAGAGAATGACCGCATCTGGGGCAAGAAGGTCGTCATTGATGCCGGTGATTCCCAGACGCTCCAACCCGGGCAAATCGTCACCCCCCGCAAGTTACGCGATGAGAACAGTATGCTCAAACGTCGTGACCTGCGCCCCGTCGAAGTGCGTGACGCCATGCCGGCTACCTCCAATCAGATACTCCAGGGTATCACCCGTGCCGCCTTGCAGACCAACAGCTTCATGTCCGCCGCCTCTTTCCAGGAGACCACCAAGGTACTCAACGAAGCGGCCATCAACGGTAAGATCGACCGCCTTGAAGGTCTCAAAGAGAACGTCATCTGCGGCCATCTCATCCCTGCCGGTACCGGACAACGGGAGTTTGAACGCCTCATCGTCGGTACCAAGGAAGAGTTCGAACGCCTGAACATCCCACGTCACGGCCTCTCCTCCATGATCATCGCCGAAGAGTTCCCCGCCTAATGATCGGCCGATAAAAATTGTAATGCTTTAAGGCCGCCCTCAGGAATTGGGGGCGGCTTCTTTTTGGTGTGCCAGATACCAATCGTAGAGACGAGGTATCCCGATGGCCGGATGGATGGACGCCGTCCAACCCAAAGCAGTCAGTCGGGAGGTATCCGACAGCTTACGCATAGGCCCGTCAGGACGGTCTAAATCGAAAAACAACTGCCCGCGATACTCTACATATTCCTTAGCGATGTGGCAAACATCGCGCACCGTGCAGTCGTTACCCGTCCCGATATTGATATGCGTATTTCTGATATCGCCGAAGCGTGGCGATACATCGGCGAAGTCTATGTTCTCCATTACAAACACACAGGCATCGGCCATCTCTTCACTCCAAAGAAACTCCCGTCGCGCAGCCCCTGTCCCCCAGAGCATCAGTTGTCCGTCGTCGATACCGAACCGTTTCAACTCGGTGCGTATCACTTCTACCGGCGAGTTTCCGTTGGCCGCCCCCACAGGCCGCAGGTCCAAGTCCCGACGCAGTTCCATCCACATCTTC